>DASVHS010000133.1:0-6045 GCA_036382495.1 Thermoanaerobaculia bacterium
TTCCCGGTCGAGTTCTGCGCGTGCGACACGGCGGAGAAGAGCAGGAGAATCGGAGCGCCCACGATGATCGCGATGCACACACCCGTCACTGTGACGCCGACGATCTCCGCGGTCGACAGGCCGAGCGCGCGCCTGCCAGGAATGAACATGAGGATAAAGAAAACCGCAACCGCAAGCGCGACCCCAAGGACGCGCCGCACGATCATCTTCTGGCGCTCCCGAAAAACCGCCGCCTCGGCCGCGATCGCAATGGTTTCGATGGGAGCGTCGATCGCCGAGCGCTCTTCGGACAACGCCGTCAGCAACGCGCGGCAACGGGTGCATTCGCGTAGATGGGCTCGTGCCTCTTCGCCGATCGCATCCTCAGCATCGAGTGACCGCATGAGATCCGTGATTGCATCCTGACAGTTCATCTTCAAGTCTCCTGACCCCATGCTGTTGCCAGCCGGTTGAGCGCCGTGTGGATGCGGCTCTTGACTGTTCCCACAGGGATTCCCAGACGCGCCGCGACGTCGCGTTCGGACAACTCTTCGAAGTAACGGAGAAAAACTGTTTCAGCGAGGCGGTCGGGCAGTGCCTCGACCAGATCACGGAGGCGTCTGGCGCGATCGCCGGCGATGACTTCGTCCTCCGCCGAGGTTCGCCCACTCGGCAACGACTCGATCTCAGCCTCGGAGAACGTCTGGGTCTTTCCCCAGCGGTCACGGATGAGATTCCATGCGATCGCGAACAGCCATCCGCTGAAGCGTTGCGCCGGATCGTAATGGCGCGCGCTGCGGACGACGCGAATCCATGTTTCCTGCGCCACGTCGTCAACGTCGGCGGATCCGGACAGCGCACGCTGCAATAGCGCGAACAGCGGTCGCCGATAGCGCTCGATCAGTGGCCGCACCGCGTCCGCGTCGCCGTTAGCGATCGACCCCATGAGAATCGCGTCTGACTCGCGGCTGAGATCCATTCCGTTGGCGCTATACCGCGACACCGCGAAAAAGGTTCAAATCTGCTTCATCACGACTTTTCCCGGTGGCGTGTCGTGCATGAACATTTCGAGCGCGGCGCGGACGACCTTCTTGTGGCTCTCGCGCTCGCCGGCGCGGCCGACGATCCTGCCGATCTGCGATCCGTCGAACGTCATCGCACGCGGCGGACGCACAGACTCCGTCGCGGCTGGCGACGCGGAAATGATGATCGTCGGCACACCGCGCGCTTCGATCTCGCGCGCCAGGTTGCCGATCGATCGATGGCACGTCTCCGGACATCCGGCGGTCAGCACGACGAGTTTCGTCTTCGATCGCTCGATCTTGTCGGCGATCTCGGGAAACGTCGTCTCGTAGAGCTCCTTCAGCTTCGTCGTAAAGCCGTAGCTGTAATGCTTGTCGTTGACGGCGGCGATGACGCCGTCTTTCGCGAGCTCGCGCAGCGAATCGAGCGGGAACACGATGTTCGGATCCGCATCGGCCTCGCTGTGATCGTAGTGATGGTGCGCGATGCGCAGCGTCGACGTTTCCGTCTCCGCCGGAATCACGCGATACGTCGTGTCGCCGGGATCCTCGATCGGAAACGATTCCTGGTCGGGAAGATACACACCGGTGGCCGACACCAGCGCGACAGTCGCGGTGGCGAGGTCCTTGTCAAATGGAGTGAACGGAACACAACGACGGGCGATGTTCAACATGGTTTGAGGGTGGCGGGCCGGTGGACGCGGCCCGCCGGACTTCAATCGAGCTCTCGAAGAACCTCGAGCAGTTGCGCGTTCTCCGGTGCTTCGGAGATGTCGTGCACGTCGACATAACGGACGATGCCCTTCTTGTCGACGATGACGATGGCGCGCTCGCAGATTCCTTTGTCTTCTTTCCACACGCCGTACTTCTTCGACACTGCACCTTTCGGATGAAAGTCGGCGAGCAGAGGGTATTTTTCGATTCCGCCAAGTGATTTGGCGAAGGCGACGTGGCTGGGAACGCTGTCTACCGAAATGCCCACGACCTGGGCGTCATACCGTTCAAAGTCGGCCATCTCGGCCTCATATCCCGGCATCTGTACGGTTCAGACAGGGGTCCAGTCGAGCGGGTAGAAGACGATGACCACATTCTTCTTTCCGCGTGAGTTGCTGAGTTTGAACGTCTCTTTACCGCGATGGCCGGGAAGCTCGAAGTCAGGGGCCTGATCGCCCACCTTGATCGTCGAAGTCTTCGAGGCCATGGACGTTCTTCCGGTGGAAACCGCCATGGGAAGAATCCTCCTTTGATTCACGTAACAGCGAGAGCCGCGTAAGTCCACATCCGCGGCGGGTGCGACATTCTACTTTGTCATCCTGGAGCCGCGAAGACGG
Source organism: Thermoanaerobaculia bacterium (assembly GCA_036382495.1). Classification (GTDB taxonomy): domain Bacteria; phylum Acidobacteriota; class Thermoanaerobaculia; order Gp7-AA8; family Gp7-AA8; genus DASVHS01. The sequence goes on from DASVHS010000133.1 coordinate 2,333, forward strand.
TGAAGGATCTGGGGGCAGGCTCGAGCCACCGCCCAGATCCCTCGCCGTCTTCGCGGCTCAGGATGACAGAGGGGGTCAATGCTGACTGGACGTCGTTGTCGTCGTCGTCGTTTCCTGATCCTGCGCGTTCGCCTTCAGCTTGTGACCAGCCCTCTGCAGCGCGGCCCCGGCCTTCTCGGCGGCCTCGCCCGATCCTTCCTTGACGGCAGTGCCGATTTCCTTCGCGCCCGCGACCAGGTGCTTGGCCGCGTCGGTCTGGCCGAGCTCCTGCGCGCGGCGGCTGGCCTCGTCGCCGATCTCCTGCGACTCCTGCTTGATCGCGTCGCCCGTGACCTTCGCGTTTTCCTTTGCGTTGTCGGCCGCGGTCTGCGTTTTCTCGTGGGACACGTGGTACGTGCCGTCTGCGCTCTTCTCCATGCAGGCGGAAGCGAGCAGCATGGCTCCGGCGATGATGATGGATTTCATGGAGAGAACCTCCGACAATTCGAGAAGCAAAGGATGAGCCCGACCGGGAACGATGGCAATCGAATGAGTGTTCCGCCGATGACCATGAACGAGGACCGACTCATCCAGGGCATGGCCGGGAACGGAGACTTCCGGATTCTCGCCGCCCAGACCACGAACACCGTTGAGACCGCTCGCGAAATCCTCGATCTCTCGCCGGTCGCCGCCGACGCGCTCGGCCGCGCATTGACCGGGTCGCTGCTGCTGGCCCGGCTGCTCGACAAGGACGTGCGCAATCAGCACGTCACGCTTCGCTTCGAAGGCAATGGTCCACTGGGCGTCCTGATCGCAGAGGCGAACGTGAGCGGCGGCGCTCGAGGTTACGTCGCGAATCCCGTTCCGGAAACGGACGAGTCGCTCGATGTCGGTCGCGCGATCGGAAGCGGCATGCTCACCGTCGTCCGCGGAACACCGCCGGTCGGCAAACCGTACACGTCGCAAGTGCTGCTCGAAGGCGGCGGAATCGCGCAGGAACTGACCCGCTACCTCGCTCGCTCCGAACAAATCGCCTCCGCCGTCCTTCTCGGCGTCTACAAACGCCGCGAAGGGATCGCCGCCGCCGGCGGAATCATCGTGCAGGCATTTCCACACTCGAGCGAGAACGCCATCCGCGTGATCGAAGAGCGCATCAAGGAAACGCCGCCGCTGTCGACACTCATCGAGAAGATGCCGATCGAGCACGTCGTCGCGACGGTTTTCGAAGGCATGGACTACAAACAGATCGACGAGAGCTTCAATGTCCCTCTCGCGTACAAATGCACGTGCAGCCGCGAGCGTGCCCTCGCGCCGCTCGCGATGTTCTCAGCCGCCGAGCTGCGTGAAATGGTCGATGAAGGCGGGTCTGAGGTCGTCTGCCAATTCTGCGGCAGGAAGTATTCGTTCACGCCCGAAGAATTGCTGACATTGACCAACTGACGCCGTATCCTTCGGCCATCCCATGCGATCCGTCATCACCGGCACCGGCATCGGCATCCCAAAAAACCTCGTCAAGAACGAAATCCTCGGTCGCATCATGGATACGACCGACGAGTGGATCCGCACGCGCAGCGGTATCGAACAGCGCTACTACGTCGATCCCGGACAAGGGTCGGCCGAGCTGGGGATGATGGCCGCCGAGGCCGCGCTGAAGGCGGCGAAGCGGGATAAGAGCGAGATCGACGGCGTGATCTTCGCGACGATGACCCCGAACCATTTCTTCCCCGGCAACGGTCCGGTTCTGCAGGCGAAGATGGGTCTTCCCGAATCGATCCCGACGTTTGACATCCGTCAGCAGTGTTCGGGATTTCTCTACGGTTTCGATCTCGCCGACTCGTTGATCCGAAGCGGGAAACACAAACGACTTCTGGTCATCGGCGGGGATGTGCACACGCCATTCATGCCGTGGCAGAACGGATGGGATGTGACGATCGGCCGCGGCGACGGGAAGGTGACGCCCGAGCAGTACGCGGAAAACACCGCGATTCGCGATCGCACCGTGCTGTTCGGAGACGGCGCCGGAGCCGTGATCGTCGAAGGGTCGGAGAACGGCGATCGCGGCTTCATGGCATCGAAGCTGTTCACCGACGGCTCGAACATCGAGGCGCTGTATGTCAAAGGCGTCGGTTTTCGTTACCGCCCTTTCGTGACGAAAGAGCAGATCGACGCGGGCGATCAGATTCCGACGATGTCCGGGCGTGAAGTATTCAAGGAAGCGGTCTCGCGGATGCCGGAGGCGGTACGGCAGGTTTGCGCGTCAGCGGGGGTCGAGGTCGCCGACATCGATCTTCTGCTGATCCATCAGGCGAACTTGCGCATCGTGGAAGCGGTCGCGAAACAACTGGGCGTCCCGGCGGACAAGGTGCCCCACAACATCGAGCGCTACGGCAACACGACCGCCGGCACGCTGCCGATTCTCTTTCACGAGTGCGTCGCGAATGGTCGCGTGAAGCCGGGGATGCTGATCTGTTTCACGTCTCTGGGTTCGGGCCTTCACTGGGGTGCGGTTCTGTATCGCGCATGAAGCGGCCCATGAGCTCCGCGTTCGCGTTCATCGCATTGATCTCGATCCAGTAAGCGCGCATGAACAGCAAGAGCGATCCCGCGGAGAGCACGTTGTGCAGCCAGCGCGGCGTCTTACCACTGGCGACGCCGCCGCCCATGATGAACGTCACCATCAAAACCGCCATCGCGTAAGTCGCGATCGGTGACACCTTCATCGTCAGCGCCCGTGTTGCCGTCTTCACGTCGCCTTCCGATTCCTGGCCGGCCGTCTTGTCCTTGAGCTGTTTGCCGGTGCCGATGAAGAAGAACATTGTCATCGACTGCGAGAACAGTCCGACGACGACCGTCGCCAGCGCCAGCATGATGTGCTGCGCGTGGTGCCCGGGCGTGGCGAGGAAGCCGGCGATCATCGTGACGATGAGACCGGCGATGGTGACGAGAGTCGTGACGAGAAGAAATTGAGCCATTCGTTGATATTCTCCACGCGAATGGCCACCTATCGCGAATCGGGAGTGAATATCGACGCGCAGGACGAGGCGTTGCGCGAAGTGAGGCGCATTGCCCGCGACACGTTCACCTCGGGTGTGATGTCGGACATCGGCTCGTTCGGCGGGCTGTTTCGCGGCTCGTTCGAAGGAATCGAGAAGCCGGTGCTCGTCTCGTCGACGGATGGGGTCGGTACGAAGCTCCGCGTCGCCCAGGCGATGAAGATTCACGACACGGTCGGTTACGACCTCGTCTGCCACTGCGTGAACGACATCCTCGTGCAGGGCGCACGGCCGCTGTTCTTCCTCGATTACTACGCGACCGGCAAGTTGCGGCCGCCAGTGATGACGGACGTGATCCGCGGCATGGCCCGCGCGTGCAAAGAAAACGGCGCTGCACTCATCGGCGGCGAGACTGCCGAGATGCCGGGCTTCTACGGCGACGACGACTACGACATCGCCGGCTTCATCGTCGGTGTCGTCGACGAGAAGAATGTCATCGACGGCAAAGAAGTGCGCGAAGGGGACGTCCTCCTGGCGTTGCCGTCGGTCGGGCTGCACACCAACGGTTACTCGCTCGCACGCAAGATCCTCATCGAACAACTCGGCCACGACTACCAGACCATCCTTCCCGGCATCGGAAAGATCGGCGAAGCGCTGCTGCAGCCGCACATTTCGTATCTGAAGCCGCTGCTCCCGCTCGTCGAGCAACACTCCATTCACGCGCTCGCGCACATCACCGGC
>DASVHS010000134.1:0-12418 GCA_036382495.1 Thermoanaerobaculia bacterium
TAGGGCGCGTAGCTGTTGTCCATCACGACGCGGATGGTTCGCGGTGTGTTGACAGCAGTCTGCGCACCGGCACCGATCGAAACCAATGCCACGGGAAAAATGAGAAGGCGCGCGATCTTCCTGATCCCCATGGTCGACGTCAGACTCCGTTACCGGGTTGCTCATTACCGGTTGCCGGTTGCCGGTCGCGGGTTGCTCACCGCCACCGGCTCGCTGACCGCCATGCTCGCCGCCACCTCCGCATCGCCCTCACTCAACTGCTCGTGCGGGTGTGCGACGTAGTAACCCTGAATGAGGTCGATGCCCAGCGCCCGGCACGTCTCGAACTCCTCGACCGTCTCGATCCCCTCGGCGATCGTCTTCGCGCCGATCTTTCCGGCGAGGTCGACGAGCATGCGAACAAGATCCTGCTTGATCGGTTCGGCCGCGAGCGTGGAGACGAGACCCTTCGTCACCTTCAGATAATCGGGCGAGAGCGACGCGATCGCTTCAAGTGACGCGTAGCCGGAGCCGGCGTCGTCGATCGCGACCTGAATGCCCTTGGCGCGGAACTCGTCGAGGAAGCCGCGGAAGACGTTGTAGTCCTCGATCGCGGCGCGCTCGGTCAGCTCGAACACGAAGTTGCCGCGATGGTCGGCGAAAAAGCTGACCATCTCATGGATGCGGAACTCCGACTCCTCGAACATCTCCGCCTCGAGATTCAGGAGGAACTTGCGGTCGCCGAGATCCATGTCGCGCAGCCGCTTTAGCGCGACTTCGAGCGCGATCGTCTCCAGCGCCCACGCCAGTTTCGCGTCGCGTGCGAACTGGAACAGCATGTCGGAATTGCGGAACGACGAACCGGCCGGTCCGCGCGTCAGCACTTCGTAACCGAAGATCGTCTGCTCGCGCGCGCGGATGATCGGCTGGAACAGCGTGGTCACGCGCTTGCGGCGGATGATGTCGCGCAGCTCGCGCGTCAATTGTTTCTTGCGCTGCTGCTCGGCATCGCGCACAGCGTCGGATGCGATCTGCATCCCCTGATAAACCTGGCGCTCGAGCCGGATCTGCGGGCGGTAATCGAGTCGCGTCGAGCCGACGAAGAATCCGATCTGTCCCTGGTTCATCTGCGGGAAGCGCTGGCGCAAAGCCTCGATGAGCCGTTCGCGCAGCTCATTCGACATCGCTTCGGACGCGTTCTCGGCGGACAGGTCCTGGCCGCGCGTCTCGTAGAACACGAAGAAGTTCGATCCGCCGACGCGGTTCGAGCAGACGATCGGCTTGCGAAAGCGATCGCGGACTTCCTGCGACAGGACTTCACCGACGCGGCGCAGGAACTCGTCGAAGAACGCCCATCCGAACTCGGCCTCGATCGATTCGAACTGCTCGATGTCGACGAAGACGATGCCGACCTCGCCCTGCTCGATGATCATCTCCTTCACTTTGTCGAGAACCATCGGGACGGTCGGCAGTCCCGTGGCGCGATCAAACAGGATGTTCTCGACGGGCGACCGGTTCACGCGATCGGTCGGAGCCGGCTTGCGTTTGCGGTCGAGCAGCGCCTGAATGCGTTTGACGACTTCGTTGCGGTCGAACGGTTTGACGAGGTAATCGTCGGCGCCAACCTGTAGTCCGGTCAACCGGTCCTTCACGTCGCCGCGTCCCGTCACGAGGACGACCGGGATGTGCGCCGTCTTCTGCACACCTTTCAGCGCCTGGCAGACTTCCCAGCCGCTCCGCTTCGGCATCATCACGTCGAGCAGGACGAGATCCGGCAGCCGTGCCTGGGCGACGGTGAGCGCCTCTTCCCCATCGAGCGCCACGAGGATCTCGCAATCGAGCGGACGCAGGTAGGTCCGCAGCAGCGAAACCACGTCGTCGTTGTCGTCTGCGATAAGAAGGACAGGCCGTTCGGACATAAAACTTGCTGATCATAACCTGCGGGAAACACGCCACACATGCTGCCGAGGCCTGTGTTAGTGTTCGCATCCCGCGGGAGAGTGGGGATGATCAAGTTCGGAACGTCGGGCTGGCGCGGCATCATCGGAGAAGACTTCACCTTCGAGAACGTCCGCATCGCCACACAAGGTGTCGCCAATTACCTGAAGAAGAGCGGCCAGAAAGGAAGCGGCGTCGTCGTTGGCTACGACACGCGCTTCCTGTCGGAGAAGTTCGCGTCCGAGGCGGCCAAGATCCTGGCGTTCAACGGGATTCAGGCGTTTCTGTGCACGCGCGACGTGCCCACGCCGACCGTCTCGTTCGAGACCATCCGCCGCAAGGCCACCGGCGCGATCAACTTCACCGCGTCGCACAACCCGCCCGAATACAACGGGCTGAAGTTCTCGACGTCGAACGGCGCGCCGGCGCTGCCGGAGATCACGAAGGCGATCGAGAAAGAGATCAACTCGGTTCAGGAAAAAAACGAGCGGCTCGACGTGTACGAGAAGACCGAGCTCATCGAGGTCATCGATCCGAAGGACCGGTACCTCAAGGACCTGCGCGACAAGGTCGACTCCGACGCGATCAGCAAGAGCGGATTGCGGATCGCCATCGACTCGCTGTACGGAACATCGCGGGACTATCTCGACTACTTCCTGCTCGAGGCTGGGATCGAAGTCAAAATCATCCATAATTATCGTGACCCATATTTCGGTGGCTTTTCTCCCGAATGCAGCGAGAAGAACCTCGGCGAGCTGCGCAAGGTCGTCCTCGCGGAGAAATTCGACCTCGGGCTGTCGACCGACGGCGACGCCGACCGCTTCGGCATCATCGACGACCGGAACCGCTTCGTGTCGCCGAATCTGATCCTCGCGCTGGTCGCGCTCTATCTGAAGCGCTTTCGCAACATTCCCGGCGGGCTGGCGCGCTCCGTAGCGACGACGCATCTCATCGATGCCATCGCCAAGAAGCTCGACGTGCCGTGTTACGAGACGCCGGTCGGGTTCAAGTACATCGGCGAGTTGATCCTGGCCGGGAAGATCGCGATGGGCGGCGAAGAGAGCGGCGGAATGTCGATGTACAAACATCTTCCGGAGAAGGACGGCATCCTGGCGTGCCTGCTCGTCGCGGAGATGGTCGCGCGCACCGGCAAGAAGATCAATCAGCTCATCGAGGAGATGTACAAAGAGTTCGGCTACTTCTACTCGAAGCGATCGGACATGAAACTCACGCCCGCACTGAAGGAATCGCTGGCGTCGAAGCTCCTCAATCCGCCGAAGTCGATCGGCAGCTTCGAAGTGCGCAGCGTCAACACGACCGACGGCGTGAAGCTGATCTTCGATAACCACGCCTGGTTGTTGTTCCGGCTGTCGGGAACCGAGCCGGTCGCGCGCATTTACGCCGAAGCGTGTACGCCGAAGGACCTGAAGAACCTGCTCGACGCCGGGAAACAATTTGTCGCGTGAAATATCCGCTCAAGCATGTTCTCGTCTGCAACGGCGAGCGCTGCAACAATCCTGATCGCGGTGAAGAACGCGGCGAGTTCATTCAGGCCGAGCTCAAGGATCTCAATAAGAAGCTCGGCCGCAAGCCGACCGTTCGCGTCTGCAAGGTGTCGTGTCTCGACCTGTGCGACTACGGCCCGAACATGATCATCGAAGGGACGGTGTACTCGCATCTGACTCGCGAGACCGCGCGGGCGGCGTACGCCGGTGAGATGGGTGACGGCCCGAAGCGGCCGGATCTCGAGTTGCGCGAAGAGGAACTGAAGCGCTGAGCGCTCCGCTATCGCGCGATCGCTTGCTCGTGCTTCGACGATAGAGCCGGCTGCTCGGCGATCGGCAGCGTGACGGTGAACGTTGCGCCCTTGCCCGGACCCTCGCTATCCGCGGTGATCTCGCCGTGATGCAGCTCGACGATGTGATGCGCGATCGCCAGACCCAGGCCAAGGCCGGCGCGCTTGCTCGAAGTCTCGGCCTGTCGCAGCCGCTCGAACACGTGCGGGAGAAATGCGCGCTCGATGCCCTCGCCCTGATCCGTGATGCTGATCTTCAGCATGTGATCGACACGCTCCAGGCGCAGGTCGACTTCCTTCCCCGCCGGCGTGAACTTGATCGCGTTCGACAGGATGTTGCCGATGACCTGCTGCATCCGGCTGGCATCGGCTTCGACGACCGAATCGCCCTCCGTGAGCTCCGACACCAGCTTCACTTCGCGTTGCTGGGCAGCCGGACGCGCGGTCGTCAGAGCTGCTTCGACGATGTCGGAAATCTTCGTCGGCTTGAGATCAACCTGGAATTTGCCGAGGACGATGCGGGAGACGTCGAGCATGTCGTCGATGAGACGGGCCTGCAACCTGCCGCTCGCCTCGATCGTCCCGAGTGCTTCGTCGAGCTCCTCCTGTGTGTAACCGCCGGTGCGGAGGAACTGCACCCATCCGAGGATGGACGTCATCGGCGTGCGCAGCTCGTGCGACAACGTCGCCAGGAAATTATCCTTGGCCCGATTCTGCGCCTCCGCCTCGCGGTAGCGGCGCTCCGAATCGGCGGCAAGCGCCGCGGCACGCTTTTCCGTGACGTCGCGGAAGGTGATGACCGAGCCGCGCAGCGTGCCGTCGTCGTCCGTGGTTCGGGCAATGGAAAATTCGACGGGAAAACTTCGCCCGTCGGCTCGGAAGAACATGTCCTCCACGCTCTGATGCGCGTCCTCGTCGCGGAGTGCAGAGTACAGCTCGCAATCGCTGACGTCGCACGTGATCACGCCGGGGAAAATCGGATGGACGAGCGAGTGAATCTCCTGGCCGGCGATGTCCGCGAGCCTGCGGCCCATCATGTTCGCGGCCGCGGGATTCACGAACGTGGTCGCGCCGTCGTTGTCGATCCCGACGAGGCCATCGAGCGCCGTGTCGAGAATCAGCTGATGCTGTTTGCTGAGTTGGGCAAGCTCCCCGGCCTGCCGTTTCACGGCCTCGCGGCGGCGGAACAACTCCACGAACACGTTCACCTTGGAGCGAAGGATGTCCGTGTGGAACGGCTTGAAGATGTAGTCGACCGCGCCGAGCTCGTAGCCGCGGAACACGTTCGTGTCGCTTCGCGAAAGTGCCGTCAGAAAGATGATCGGCGTGTCGCGCGACTTCTCGCGCTCGCGAATCAGTGTCGCCGTCTCGAACCCGTCCATCTCCGGCATCTGCACGTCGAGGAGGATGACCGCGAAGTCCGTCTCCAGAAGGTGCCGGAGGGCCGCGCGGCCGGAGTGCGCCTTGACGAGGTTCCACCCGCTCTGCGCGAGGATCGACTCGAGCGCCAGCAGGTTGTTCGGCTGGTCGTCGACCAGAAGGATATTGACTGTGTCGTCGATCGGATTCATGCGCGGCCTGACTTGACCACAGCAGAGCTCCGACAGAGCTCCACCAGAAACGGCCCGATACGATCCAAAGGCAAGATCCGATCCACACGCGCCGCGTCGATGACCGCCTGGGGCATCGTCGGCGCCTCCGCGCCGGCGGGATCCTGAACGACCAGGAACCCGCCTCGCCGCTTGAGCTTCTGGGCGCCCCGCGCTCCGTCGGCGTTCGCCCCCGTCAGCACGACCCCGGCGAGATTTTCGCGATAGGCGTCCGCCGCCGATTCGAAGAGGACATCAATCGACGGCCGCGAAAAACCGACGGCCGCATCGACTGACAAACTGAAGACTCCCCGCTCGACGAGAAGGTGGTAATTCGCGGGCGCGAGGTAGATGCAAGCCGGCGCGATCGGCTGCTTGTCCTCGACGTCAACGACACACAGATGCGACTCGCGGCGGAAATACGCAGGCAGACTTTCGTTCGACGCCTTGTGACGATGCTGCACGACCGCGATCGGAACGCAGAACTCGTCAGTGAGCGACGAGAAGATCGTCTGCAACGCTTTCATGCCGCCGAGGGAACAGCCGATGACAATGAGCTCGATCTGGCGGCCGGCCGGCTTGCGCGGCTCCGATCGTCGTTCGACTCCCTCCCAGCGCCTCACGCCCACCCTCTGTCAGAGCGCAGAGGGCAGAGCGCGGAGCGCAGTAGAAAAAGCATCTGCGCTCCGCCCTCTGCCCTCTGCCCTCTGTTTTTCACCGGATCCTCCGATAGATCTTCTCTTCCGCGTCGATCTCTTCGTAGTTGTCGGCGACGACCGTGAAACGGATCGACTCCTTCCTGCCGAGACCGAGGATGCCGAACATTTCGGTGGAGTCGAGGAAGAGCTGCTGCACGCGATCCTGCAGCACGTTGTTGAAGTAGATCAACACGTTCCTGCAAAGGATCACATTGAAATGATTGAACGACGCATCGGTCACGAGGTTGTGCTGCGCGAACACGACGTTTTCGCGCAGCGACGGCCGGAAGATGCAATGGTCGTATCGCGCGGTGTAGTACTCCGAGAACGTCCCCGTGCCGCCGGCGGCGATGTAGTTCGCCGTGTTCTCCTGCATCGTCGCGATCGGAAAGATCCCGGTCTTGGCCTTCTTCAGAACGGCCTCGTTGATGTCCGTCGCGTAAATGCGACAGCGGTCGTAGAGACCTTCCTCCTGAAGAAGGATGGCCATCGAGTAGACCTCTTCGCCGGTCGAACAGCCGGCGTGCCAGATGCGCACGAACGGATACGTTCGCAGCATGGGAACGACCTTGCGGCGGAACGCGAGGTAGAACGTCGGGTCGCGGAACATCGCCGTCGTGTTGATCGACAGGTCGAGGAGCAATCGCTCCATGCACGAGGAGTCGTGCAGCACCTTTTCGATCAAACCCGAGACCGTACTGAGTCCCTCGGCGTAAATGCGCTTCCAGATGCGACGGCGCATCGACGGCAGCGAATAGTCCCTGAAATCGAACCCGTGGTGACGGTAGATGCCCTCGGTCAACAGCTGGATCTCGATCAGCTCGAGGTCGAGCTTCTCGTCGTCTTCCGCCATCGACACTCGTTCAGGCATTCCGTCGGGCATGGGATGCGGCAACTCCTATCGATACAGCCACACTCGCAAGAGCGAGACCAGTTGCTGCGCATCGATCGGCTTCGTGATGTAGTCGGATGCGCCCGCTTCCATGCACTTCTCGCGATCGCCCTTCATCGCCTTCGCCGTCAGAGCGATGATCGGCAGGTTCTTGAATTCTTCGATTGCACGGATTCGCTGCGTGGCCTCGAAGCCATCCATCTCCGGCATCATGATGTCCATCAGAACGACGTCGATCGCACCTTCGTTCTTGCGGAGCAGCTCGATTCCCTCACCGCCACTCTCCGCGTACAGAACTTTCATCTTGTGCCGCTCGAGCAGACTCGTGAGTGCGTAAATGTTGCGCATGTCGTCGTCGACGATGAGCGCCATCTTGCCGGCCAGAACCGGATCGGACTCGTGCAGTTGCTCGAGCATCTGCCGCTTGTGCTCGGGCAGGTTCGCTTCGACGCGATGCAGGAACAGCGCGGTCTCGTCGAGCAGCCGGCCGGGCGAGCTCACATCCTTGACGATGATCGCCTCGGCGATGCGCTTCAGCTCGGTCTCTTCCTTCCGCGACAGCTCGCGTCCGGTGTAGACGACGATCGGGATGTCGTCGATGTGCAGGTCGTTCTTCATCCGGTTGATGAAGTCGAAGCCGCTCATGTCGGGCAGACCGAGGTCGAGGACCATGCAGTCGAAGTGCGTGTCGCGCAGGATCGCAAGCGCTTCTTCGCCGCTCGACGCCGTCGTGATCTGCACGTCGCCCTCGCCGCCGATCAGCTCCGAGATGGCGGTGCGCTGCGATTCGTCGTCTTCGACGATGAGAAGCGTCTTGTTGGCACGGGCCACGAAGCCCTGGATCTTCGCGAACGCCTCGTCGATGCCTTCCTTCGTAACCGGCTTCTGCACCGTCGCGAACGCGCCGAGGCGGAGTCCGCGCGCGGTCTCGTCGTCGCCGGAAATGATGTGCACCGGGATGTGCCGCGTGCCGCGCTCGTGTTTGAGCCGATCGAGCACCGTCCACCCTTCCATGTCGGGCAGAGCGATGTCGAGCGTGATCGCGTCGGGGCGGAAACGCTTCGCCAGGTTGATCGCGGTCTCGCCGCGCGTCGCGACGATGACCTTGAAACCCTTCCCGCGCGCCATATCGAGGAGGATGCGAGCGAAGTTGACGTCGTCCTCGACGATCATGAGCGTGCGATCGCCGGGCTGGATCGAGTCGCGGTCGTCGGGGATCTGCTCTTCGATGATGACGAGCGGCTGATTGCTCGACTGATCATCGTGGAAGACAGGCGCCCCGCCGGTCTCCCTGGCCTGCGGGACCGCGACGTTACCCGGTGAGGATTGCCTCGTCGTAACGGCCGCGCTCGAGCGCGGAACGTCGCGGCGCTCATCGTCGTGATCCGCACGGCGCACCGGCGCGGCGTACGTCTGGGGCAGATAGAGCGTGAACGTCGATCCGGTGCCGTGCGTGCTCGAGACCTTGATCTCGCCACCGAGGAGCCGCGCGATTTCGCGGCTGATGGAGAGTCCGAGACCGGTGCCGCCGTATTTGCGCGTCGTCGATGCATCGGCCTGCTGGAACGCCTCGAAGACGATTCTCTGCTTCTCGTCGGGAATGCCGATGCCGGTGTCCTGCACGGAGAACGCGATGACGCCGTTCGCGGTATCGAGGAGCTCGTGTCCCGGCGTCCAACCGCCGGCCACCGTTTCCATGCGCAGCGTGACTCCACCGTTCTCGGTGAACTTGAACGCGTTGCCGAGGAGGTTCTTGAGCACCTGCTGCAGCCGCTGAGGATCGGTGTGGATCGATGGCGGCAGGTTCGGCGCGATCTGCACGTCGAACGCGAGGCTCTTGTCGTTTGCGACCTGACGGAACGTCCGCTCCATCAAGTCGTTCAGCTCCTTGAAGCTGAAGTCGCTGAGCGAGACGGTCATCATGCCCGACTCGATCTTCGACAGGTCGAGGATGTCGTTGATGAGAGTGAGCAGGTCGACGCCGGACGAGTGAATCGTCTTCGCGAACTCGACCTGCTTGCTCGTGAGGTTCGTGTCCGGGTTGTCGGAGAGCAACTTCGCCAGGATGAGCAGCGAGTTGAGGGGAGTGCGCAACTCGTGCGACATGTTCGCGAGGAACTCGCTCTTGTACTTCGACGTGAGCGCGAGCTGACGGGCCTTCTCTTCGAGCTGACGCTTGGCGGTTTCGACCTCGCGGTTCTTCCGCTCGACTTCTTCGTTCTGCGCCTGCAGCAGCCGCGCTTTCTCTTCGAGCTCTTCGTTCGTCTGCTGCAGTTCTTCCTGCTGCGTCTTGAGCAACTCTTCCGACGCCTGCAGCGACTTGGCCTGCTGTTCGAGACGCTTGTTCGTCTCGGTCAGCTCTTCCTGCTGCGCCTGCAGCTCTTCGGCGAGCGACTGCGACTGCGACAGCAGCTCTTCCGTCCGCGAGTTCGCCTGAATCGTGTTGAGCACCACGCCGATCGACTCGGTCAGCTGGTCAAGGAACGAGAGATACGTCTCGGTCAGCCGGTTGAACGAAGCGAGCTCCATCACTGCGAGCACCTGGCCTTCGAACACGATCGGCAGCACGACGATGTTCATCGGCTTCGATTCGCCGAGGCCGGAGTTGATCTGGACATAGTTCTCGGGCGCGTCGGTGATGAGGATGCGCTGCTTCTCGAACGCGGCCTGGCCGACGAGACCCTCGCCGACGCGGAACTCCTTGTTGAGGTGCTTGCGTTCCTTGTACGCGTACGTCGCGGCGAGACGGAGGCGCGGCTCGGCGCCTTCCTTCGGCGTATCCATCATGTAGAACACGCCGTGCGCCGCGTTCACGACTGGCGCGAGCTCCGACAGAATCTGTTGCGAGACCGACTGCAGGTTCTTCTGACCCTGCATCATCCGCGTGAACTTCGCGAGGTTGGTCTTGAGCCAATCCTGCTCCGCGTTGCGCGACGTCGTCTCGCGCAGGTTGCGGATCATCTCGTTGAGGTTGTCTTTGAGTGACGCCAGCTCGCCTTCCGCCTGCACGGTGATGTTCCGCGTGAGGTCGCCCTTCGTCACTGCCGTGGCGACATCCGCGATCGCGCGGACCTGAGTCGTCAGATTCGCGGCGAGCTGATTGACGTTGTCGGTGAGATCGCGCCACGTGCCGGCCGCGCCGGGGACGTTGGCCTGACCGCCGAGTTTTCCTTCGACACCGACTTCGCGTGCCACCGTCGTGACCTGGTCGGCGAACGTGGCCAGCGTATCGATCATGTCGTTGATCGTGTCGCCGAGCTCTGCGATCTCACCTCGGGCCTCGACGGTGAGCTTCTGCTTCAGCACACCGCGCGCGACCGCCGTCACGACCTTGGCAATGCCGCGCACCTGGTTCGTGAGGTTCGACGCCATCATGTTGACGTTGTCGGTGAGGTCCTTCCACGTACCGGCGACCCCGCGCACCTGCGCCTGGCCGCCAAGCTTCCCTTCCGTTCCGACTTCGCGCGCCACGCGCGTGACTTCGGCCGCGAACGAGTTGAGCTGATCGACCATCGTGTTGATCGTGTCCTTCAGCTCGAGGATCTCGCCCTTGACGTCGACCGTGATCTTCTTCGACAGATCGCCATTGGCGACGGCTGTGGTGACCTGGGCAATGTTGCGAACCTGACTCGTGAGATTTGCAGCCATCGAGTTGACGGAGTCCGTCAGGTCCTTCCACGTTCCGGAAACTCCCTTCACCTGCGCCTGGCCGCCGAGCCGCCCATCGGTACCGACTTCACGCGCCACGCGTGTGACTTCGCCGGCAAAGGTATTGAGCTGATCGACCATCGTGTTGATCGTGTTCTTCAGCTCGAGGATCTCGCCGCGCACTTCGACCGTGATCTTGCGCGACAGGTCGCCAAGTGCGACCGCGGTGGTCACCTCAGCGATGTTGCGCACCTGTGCCGTCAGGTTCGCGGCCATGGAGTTGACCGAGTCCGTCAAGTCTTTCCACGTACCGGAGACACCCTTGACGTCGGCCTGGCCGCCCAGCCGCCCTTCCGTTCCGACTTCTCGAGCGACGCGCGTGACTTCCGCCGCGAATGAGTTGAGCTGATCCACCATCGTGTTGATCGTGTTCTTCAGCTCGAGGATTTCGCCCGACGCCTCCGCGGTGATTTTCTTCGACAGGTCGCCGTTCGCGACTGCCGTCGTGACCTGCGCGATGTTGCGCACCTGGCCGGTGAGGTTCGACGCCATCATGTTGACGTTGTCGGTGAGGTCCTTCCACGTGCCGGCGACGCCGCGTACCTGCGCCTGGCCGCCGAGTTTTCCTTCCACGCCGACTTCACGCGCCACGCGCGTGACTTCCGACGCGAACGAATTGAGCTGATCGACCATCGTGTTGATCGTGTTCTTCAGCTCGAGCACCTCGCCTTTGACGTCGGCGGTGATCTTCTTCGACAGGTCACCGTTCGCGACCGCCGTCGTAACTTCAGCAATGTTGCGCACCTGGCCGGTGAGGTTCGAGGCCATGGCGTTGACCGAGTCGGTCAAATCCTTCCACGTGCCGGAGACCCCCTGCACATCGGCCTGCCCACCCAGCTTCCCTTCCGTGCCGACCTCACGCGCCACGCGCGTGACCTCAGCAGCGAACGACCGGAGCTGATCGACCATCGTGTTGATCGTGTTCTTCAGCTCGAGGATCTCGCCCAACGCTTCCGCGGTGATCTTCTTCGACAGGTCGCCGTTCGCGACCGCCGTCGTGACCTCGGCGATGTTGCGCACCTGACCGGTGAGATTCGACGCCATCGAGTTGACCGAATCGGTGAGGTCCTTCCACGTGCCGGCAACGCCCTTCACTTCGGCCTGACCACCGAGCTGACCTTCCGTGCCGACCTCTTTCGCGACGCGCGTGACTTCCGCCGCGAACGCCGAGAGCTGGTCGACCATCGTGTTGATCGTGTTCTTCAGCTCGAGGATCTCGCCGCGTGCCTCGGCAGTGATCTTCTTCGACAGATCCCCGAGGGCGACCGCCGTGGTGACTTCGGCGATGTTGCGCACCTGGCCGGTCAGGTTCGACGCCATCGAGTTGACCGACTCGGTGAGATCGCGCCATGTACCGGCGACGCCACGCACTTCGGCCTGGCCGCCCAGGCGTCCCTCGGTGCCGACTTCCTTCGCGACGCGCGTGACTTCCGACGCGAACGCGCTGAGCTGATCGACCATCGTGTTGATCGTGCTCTTCAGCTCGAGGATCTCGCCGCGCGCCTCTGCAGTGATTTTCTTGGACAGATCGCCGAGCGCAACCGCCGTCGTCACTTCGGCGATGTTGCGGACCTGTCCCGTGAGGTTCGACGCCATCGAGTTGACCGACTCGGTGAGGTCGCGCCACGTGCCGCTGACACCCTGCACGTCCGCCTGGCCACCGAGCATTCCCTCGGTACCGACTTCGCGCGCCACGCGCGTCACTTCGCCCGCGAACGTGTTGAGCTGATCGACCATCATATTGATGGTGTTCTTCAGTTCGAGGATCTCCCCACGCGCTTCTGCCGTGATTTTCTTGGACAGATCACCGAGCGCGACC
>DASVHS010000135.1:0-1586 GCA_036382495.1 Thermoanaerobaculia bacterium
CCGAGTTTCGGCCCAAGCACGGAGAATGGCAAGAGCATGCCGCAACACATGATGACTGACGTGAGCGCCAGCACCGGCCAGGTCGCGCGACTCTGAATGAACGGCACCTTTGCCGTGCGGATCATGTGGACGATGAGCGTCTGCGTGAGCAGGGACTCGATGAACCAGCCGGACTGAAAGAGTCCCTGGTGCGTCGGTGCGTTCGCGCGGAAGACGTACCACATCACGGCGAAGGTGATGATGTCGAAGATCGAGCTGATGGGACCAATGAAAATCATGAACCGGCCGATGTCGTCGGCGCGCCATTTCCGCGGCACCCTGAGATACTCGGCGTCCATGTCATCCCACGGAATCGTCGTCTGCGAGACATCATAGAGCAGATTCAGCGTGAGAATCTGAATCGGAAGCATCGGCAGGAACGGGAGGAAGGCGCTCGCGATGAGCACACTGAACATGTTCCCGAAATTCGAGCTCGCCGTCATCTTGATGTACTTGATCGTATTGCCGAAGGTCTTTCGTCCTTCGATCACTCCCTCCTCGAGCACCATCAGACTCTTCTCGAGCAGGATGATGTCGGCCGACTCCTTGGCGATGTCGACGGCCGAGTCGACCGAGATGCCGACGTCCGCCTCGCGGAGCGCCCCGGCGTCGTTGATCCCGTCACCCATGAAGCCGACGGTGTGCCCACGCACTCGCAGTGCTCGAACGATGCGTACCTTGTCGTTGGGCGTGAGCTTCGCGAACACCACGCCCTGGTCGGCGATCTCGCCGAGCTGCGCGTCGTCGAGCCCGGCGATATCGCTGCCGAGCACGATGTGATCGATCGCGAGTCCGACGTCCCGGCACACCTTCCGGGTGACGACGTCGTTGTCTCCGGTGAGAATCTTCACCCGCACGCCGTGGTCGGCGAGCGCCTTCAGCGCCGGCGCGGCGGTTTCCTTCGGCGGATCGAGGAATCCGATGAAGCCAGCCAGTATCAAGTCTGACTCGTCAGCCACCGAGTAGGGGCCGTGCGTCGTTTCAAATTCGCGATACGCGACGGCGACGACGCGGAAGCCGTCCTCGTTCATCTCGGCGACCAGCTCTGACGCATCCGCGCGGCGCTCGGCGGTGAATTCGATCACACGTGCACGCCGATCGAGATGTGGTTCGTCGTCGCGGACCCATCGGCAGATGGCGAGAGTCTCCTCGGCCGCTCCCTTGCAGATCAATTGATGATCCCGATGCTCGTGATCGACGACCACGGACATGCGGCGGCGCGTGAAGTCAAAGGGAATCTCGTCGATCTTGCCGTACGCATTGTCGATCGCCAGTTCCTTCTTGAGCTCGGCGTGTTCGAGTACCGCGACGTCAAGCAGGTTCTTGAGGCCCGTCTGATAGAAGCTGTTCAGGTACGCAAGCGCGAGCACTAGCTCGTCTTCCTCGCCCACCACGTTCACGTGCCGCTCGAGGACGACCTTGTCTTGCGTGAGCGTGCCGGTCTTGTCGGTGCACAGGACGTCCATCGCTCCGAAGTTCTGGATCGACTGAAGCCGCTTGACGATGGTCTTGCGCCGCGCCATCGCCACCGCGCCTTTGGCGAGGTT
>DASVHS010000136.1:0-3635 GCA_036382495.1 Thermoanaerobaculia bacterium
CGCCGCTAACAAAATGTCATCCCGACCCCGAGCGACAGTGAGGGGGAGGGACCTGGGCGTGTGTGCGGGCCCGCCCTCACACCCGGGTCCCTCGCTACGCTCGGGATGACATGGGGTTAAATGACCCCATGATTGCCGCAATCGTGCTCTCCTCCATGCTCCTGCAGAACGCCGAGACGAACCTCGTCGCGAAATACGGCGAGGGGCAACGGCCGCGCATTCATCGCGGGCTGCAGCAGGTCGCGCAGTTCTGGCGCGCCGAAGACGGCGATGACGCGGCGTTCCAGTCGTTCGTCACGGAAAACTTCGCCGGCGATCCGACGACGCTCGACGCTCTGTTCAATCGCATGCAGTTCGCGTTCGAGTCGCTCGACGGACACCTCGCCGAAATCTCCCGCGACTGGAAATGGCAATCCGACCTCGACCTGGGCACCGTCTATCCGTTCGACGAGACGATGGCAGCCTATGACCCGGCGGCGCACGTCACGGACGATTTGTACCAGAACAAACTCGCGTTTGTACTAGTACTAAACTTTCCGCTAACGACGCTCGACGAGAGACTGGCGCAGGGCAGCATGTGGTCGCGTCGACAGTGGGCTGAGGCCAAACTCCCGCTGCGATTCTCGAAACGCGTACCGTCCGACGTGAACCTCGCCATCTCGAAGGCGAGCGCCGACGCCTCGCAGTACGTCGCCACATACAACATATGGATGCACCACCTCGTCGACGCGAACGCGCAGCGGCTGTTCCCGCCGAAAATGCGCCTGCTCGAGCACTGGAACCTCCGCGACGAGATCAAGGCCGAATACAGCCTCCCCCAGAAAGACGCGCTGCCGAAACAACGAATGATCCAGCGCGTGATGGAGCGCATCGTCGATCAATCGATCCCGCCGCAGGTCGTCGACAACCCGGGCCTCGATTGGAATCCGTTTACCAACGACGTCAAGCCGGCTACGGAGAACGATGGACAGGCGGGACGCCTGTCCTCCACCGATTCCGATTCCCGCTACGCGATGATTCTCGAGACGTTTCACGCCGAGCAGAAACTCGATCCTTATTCGCCGACCGCGCCGACACACATCGCGCGCCGCTTCGACGAAGATCGCCAGATCCCCGAGGCGCGCGTGCGGCAGATGCTCGAGGACGTGCTGACGTCGCCGCTATTGCCGCGCGTCGCGCATCTCATCGAGAAACGCCTCGGTCGTCCGCTCGAGCCGTTCGACATCTGGTACAACGGATTCCGTCCGCGCGGCACGTACTCCGAGGCACAACTCGATGAGATCGTGCGCAAGAGGTATCCGACGGCGGACGCGTACAAGCGCGACATGCCGAATCTCCTGCGCGGACTCGGCTTCTCGGCGGAGCGCGCCGATTACCTCGCCGGCAACATCGAAGTCGATCCGGCGCGTGGATCGGGACACGCGCTTCCGGCATCGCGACGCGGCGACAATCCGCATCTGCGCACGCGCATCGGGCCTGGCGGCATGGACTACAAAGGCTTCAACATCGCCGTCCACGAGATGGGCCACAACGTCGAGCAGGTCTTCTCGCTGAAGAACATCGACTACTACTCGCTATCGAGCGTGCCGAACACCGCGTTCACCGAGGCGCTCGCGTTCGTGTTTCAGCACAAGGATCTGGAGTTGCTGGGCCTCGCGCATCCGACGCCGGAGAGCGACGCGATGCAGACGCTCGACGACTTCTGGGGAACGTTCGAGATCAGCGGCGCCGCGCTCGTCGACATGGCGATGTGGCACTGGATGTACGACCATCCCGATGCGACGCCGGCGCAACTGAAGAACGCGGTCGTGCAGATATCGAAGGACACGTGGAACCGCTACTACGCTCCCCTCTTCCACACCCGCGACATCACCCTCCTCGGCGTCTACGCGCACATGGTCAACAACTTCATGTACCTGCCCGATTATCCGATCGGACATCTCATCGCGCATCAGATCGAAGCGCAGATCGAGAAGGCCGGCGCGATCGGACCGGAGTTCGAGCGCATGGCAAAGTTCGGAAGCGTGACGCCGGATCTGTGGATGATCCACGCGACCGGCGCGCCCGTGGGAGCGAAGGCGCTGCTGGAGTCGGCCCAAAAGGCCCTAGGCCCCAGGCCCTAGGCCCTGGGAGCAAGGATCAAAGCTCCTGGGGCCTTGGGCCTAAGGCCCAGGGCCTGCTCCGTTACTTCTTCTGCACCGCTTCGAGGTTGATCGTGATCTTGATGTCGTCCTGGAGCAGGTAGCCGCCGGCGTCGAGGGCCTTGTTCCAGTTGATTCCGTAGTCCTTGCGGTTGAGCGTCGTGTCCAGCTCGAAGCCCGCGCGCATGTTGCCCCACGGATCTTTCTGGAAGCCGTTGAAGATGACGGGCATCGTGATGCGCTTGGTGACGCCGTGCATCGTCAGGTCGCCGGTCACGTCGTACGTGTCCTTCGTGCCCGTCTTCGCGACCTTCGTGCTCTTGAAGGTGATCGTCGGGAACTTCTCGACGTCGAAGAAGTCGGCGCTGCGGAGATGCTTGTCGCGGTCCGCCGTGGCGGTGTCGACGCTGGCCGCCTGGATCGTGAACTCGACCGTGGCCGCTGTCGGATTCGCAGGATCGGCGTTGACCGTGCCGGCGAAGTCAGTGAACTTGCCCACGACCGTGCTGATCATGTGGCGCACCTTGAACTCGACATTCGAGTGGACCTTGTCGACGGTGTACGTCTCTGCAAAAACGGGAAGGGTTGCCAGAAATACGACGGAAACAAGAATGCTGCGGAACTGCTTCATCCAATCCTCCTGTCAATTTTGAAAACTGCTGCGTGCTCGATCGAGCAGCGCGATCAGTTGCGTGAGCTCTTTCGACGACATCGATCCGAGGGCGAGGGTGTCCGCGTCGCGGATCGGAGCGTCGAGTTTCTTGAGCAGCGTCAGACCTTCGCGCGTGATCCGGCAGAAGACGCGGCGGCGGTCCTTGAGGCATCGCTCGCGCGACACGAGCCGCTTCGTCTCCAGGCGGTCGATGAGACGGGTGATGCCGGGCGCCTCCTCGATCATGCGCTCGGCGATCTCGAGCGTCGGAAGTCCGCTGGCGCCGGCCCCGCGCAGAATGCGCAGCACGTTGTACTGCTGCGGCGTGATGCCGTACGGTTCGACGATGTCGCCGACGGCGCGGCGGACGAGATCGGCCGTGCGCATCAGGCCGATCGTCGCTTCCTGCGCTTTGCTGCCGAACGGGCGGCTCTGCTTGATTTCCTGCTGGATATGGCTGACCAAGGAACGGATACGTTACTGCTCAATAGTTGACTAGTCAAGTGTCTTGACGGACCGGCGTCTCGGCGACTGCCGCCCGCAAAGTCTCCGGCTCGACCGGCTTTGTCACGAGAGCGTCGAAGCCTGCGTCCCGGATCAGTTCGCGATCTTCCGAGCGCGCATACGCGGTGAGCGCGATGACCCTCAGCTCCGCGACGCGCGGATCGGACGATTCGCGGATTACGCGCAGCAGCGCGTAACCATCCATGTCCGGCATTCCGATGTCCGTGATCACGACGTCAGGGATCGCTGCGGCGATCGATTCGAGCGCGTCCCGCGCTGAGGGCGCAGTGCGCACCCGGGCGCCGCTCATCCGAAGCACAGCGATCGCGTACTCGCGC
>DASVHS010000137.1:0-2920 GCA_036382495.1 Thermoanaerobaculia bacterium
TTCGCCATCAGCAGGCCCTGATTGATGTTGTTGCCGGCGTGGATGGGCGCGAACGACGCCGCGACGGCGATGCGGATGCCGCTGAACAGCTCGCATTGCGTCGCGGTCTCGCGCGAGCTTCCGACGCCTTTCCGCAATCCGCTGACGATCACTTCGAAGTTGCCCTTGATCAGCGCGTCCTGTTCGAACAGCCGCTTGCCGTCGACGATCAGTCCCGCATAGGCGTTGCGCGCGATGTCTTCCGGGCGATGATCGAAGCAGACCCACGCCGGTGTCATCGCGTCGGTGTTGATGTCGTCGAGCAGATCGCCGACGCTCACGTCCAACATCCGCAGATCGAGCTCGCCGCGCAACTGCCGGCGGATGAGGTCAGGATCCTTCGTGAGAAACAGGACGCGTTTTCCGGGGGTCAGGCGAACTGTCGAGGGCGGTTTCATCGGTCGCAAGTATATGCAACGCGGAAACCTACCTGTCATTCCGAGCCGCGAAGACGGCGAGGAATCTGGGTGGCGGGCGAGCCCCCGCCCAGATTCCTCGCGCTCTACGGCGCTCGGAATGACATGCGGCTCGAGTCGTAATTCGCGTGCACGAGCGTTCCGTCCCGCGGCAACACCATCGTAACGGCGTCCGGCGTCACGACGATGACCGGAATGCCGAGGCGGTGGGCTTCGAGGATGTCGTTCTGGGACGGGTTCGGCAGCGTGCGTGGGTGCGAGTGGATGATCGCCGCTGTGCCTTCGGGCATGCGTCCCGTCCACGTCGCGGCATGGAACTGCAGGAGGCACAACTTCAAGGATCCCGAGTGTAGCGAGGCACAACTTCAAAGATGTCATCCCGAGCGTAGCGAGGGACCTTGGTGTGAGGTCGGGCCCGCACACACGCCCGGGTCCCTCGCTACGCTCGGGATGAGATGTGCTCATTGGCGCCTACATGCGCTCGTGCTCATTGGCGCCTCATGCGCTCGTGCCTATTCGCGCCTCATGCGCTCACATTCACTCGCGCTTCATCCCTTTGCGCGCGCGGATCACGAAGTGGATCGGGCTGCCGACGAGTCCGAGCGCTTCGCGGAACTGATTCTCGAGGTATCGCCGGTACGAGAAGTGGATCGGCTCATCGACATTTGAAAACAGCGCGATCGTGGTCGGCTGCGTTTTCAATTGCGTCGCGTAATAGAAACGGCGCGGCTTGCCCTTGACGCTCGGAGGCTGATGGGCCTTGATGGCCGCCTCGAGGATCTCGTTGAGCTCTGACGTCTTGAAGCGCTTTCGATAGCCCGCGATGATCTCGTCGATCCGCGGGAAAATCTTTTCGACGCGACGGCCGCTCTTCGCGGAGATGAACTCCACGGGCGCATAGGAGAGGAACTTCAATTTGAAACGGATCATCTCCTCGAATTTCTTCGAGTCATCCTGCTCGTGCTCGGCGATGTCCCACTTGTTGACGAGCATCAACGCCGCCTTCCCCTCCTCCTCCGCATAGCCCGCGACATGCGCGTCCTGTGCGGTCACACCGTCGACCGCGTCGATCATCACGAGTGCAATCTCGCAACGCTCGATCGCCTTGCGCGCCGAGATCACCGAAAGCTTCTCCGCCTCATCGGTCGTCTTGCCTTTGCGGCGGATTCCGGCCGTGTCGATGATCAGATAGCGCCTGCCGTTGCGCTCGATCTCCATGTCGATCGCGTCGCGCGTCGTACCGGAGATCGGCGAAACGACGGCGCGTTCCTCATTCGTCAGCTTGTTGAGAAGCGACGACTTGCCGACATTCGGCCGGCCGATGATCGCCACGCGGATCGGGGCGTTCTCGTCGTCCTCCTCCACCGCCACGGAATCCGCGGGGACGACTTCCGAGATCAAATCGATCAGATCGTCGAAGCCTCCTCCATGTTCCGCGGAGACAGGCAACAGGCGTTCGAGACCCAGCTCGTAAAACTCGGACGCGCCCTCGGCGGCATCCTTTCGATCGACTTTGTTGACGACGAGAACCGTCTTCGACGCCTCACGTCGAAGCTCATTCGCGATATCGCGATCCTCGGGCATCACGCCGGCGGCGCCGTCGACGACGAAGATGATCAAGTCGGCATCGTGGAGTGCGCGCTGAGCCTGTCCGCGAATCTCGTCTGCGTACGCGGACATCGGCGAATCGCCGTATTCGAGGCCGCCGGTGTCAGTGAGCTCGTAGCGACGACCGTCGTCGAGCGTCGCGATATCCGACAGCCGATCGCGCGTCATCCCCGGCATATCGTGCGTGAGCGCACGCCGCTTCCCGGCGAGACGGTTGAAGAGCGTCGACTTGCCGACGTTCGGCCGTCCGACGATGACAATGCGTTTTAGACGATCGGCCATGCGAAGAAGAGCAGAAGCGCGCCGGCGGCCGTGTTGAAGAAGTTCAGAACTCCGTTCGGCACCGGCGATCCCGCGCGACGATTCCAGCTGCCGGCAATGCTTTCAAGGTACGAGCCGACAAAGGCGCACACGGTCACGACCACGATCACGCGCGTCCGGTACGGCACCGGCCAGACGAGCGAGGTCATCGTTGTGCCGACCATCGCCACGATCGCGGCCGCCACGATTCCCGCTAGCGTTCCTTCGACCGAGATCGCACCCTCGGTACCGGTTTCGACGTGGCGGAACGACAGCGGAAGAACCGCGCGCCGTCCGATCAGTTTCCCGATTTCCGTCGCGGTTGTATCCGCGGCAGCGGTCGCAAGCGACGCGATGCCCATGAACAGCGGAATCATCTCGATGTGCGTGTCGGTACGCGTGGCGCGCGAAACCGCAATCGCGCAGATCGCTGCCACGCCGACGTTCGCGAACGCATGGCTGAACCCGCGCCGCCCGCCGCGTTCCTGCTCCAGGCCCCGGCTCGCTTTCCGATCGAACCCGATCTTCGTGGCCAGCGTTCCGAGCACGAAGAACGT
>DASVHS010000138.1:0-5917 GCA_036382495.1 Thermoanaerobaculia bacterium
CCGGCGCGGCTGTCGTTCGCATATAAGGCGATGAAGGAGTACGACAAAGCGCTGCAGGCATCGGACCGTGCGCTGACGCTTGCGTACGGTCCGCGCAAACTGCTGATCCTCCGTCAGCGCGCCGACATCTACACCGCGAAAGGCGACAAGGATTCGGCGAAGAAGACGCTGAACGAAGCGATCGCGTACGCGAAATCGTTACCGGTGCAGCAGGTCAGCCCGAGAACGATCGCGTCGCTGGAGAAAAAACTCTCGGACCTTGCGCAGTAATGTCATTCCGAGCGCCGCAGAGCGCGAGGAATCTGGGTGGGGGCACGGCGGCCACCGCCCAGATTCCTCGCCGTCTTCGCGGCTCGGAATGACAACGGTTCTATCGGTGGACCGAGCGTCGTTTTCCGGTTCCCGGCGACACGGTCGCGGTGACGCTGCGTGCGTCGCCGCACGGGTTCGTGATGTGGACCCAGAACGAAGTCGCGGCGGTGATCGCCGGAGTCGACAGCGAGGGATTGCTCGCGCCGACCGGGTGCGTGAAGTCGAGAACAGAGCCCTGGTACCACGCGTACGTGAGCGACGGACCGGTCGCGACGACCGTGAGAACCGCGCTCGAACCTGACGCGACGCTCTGACTCTGCGGCTGCACGGTGATGACCGGCGCCGCGCACGACGCAACGACGCGCACGCTCACCGCGTTCGTCGAAACGACGCCGCACGCGTTCGTCGCCTGCAGCCAGAACTGCGCATTCGAGAACAGCGGATCCGTCGTGAACGACGCGGTCGTCGCGTTCGTCACCGGCTGCGACGTGTCGAGTCGCGCGCCGCGGAACCACTGGAACTGGATCGGCTGCGTTCCCGAGATCGTCGCCGACAACGTCGCACCGGTGCCGCTGATGACATCGGCGTTCGCCGGTTGAATGACGATCTGCGGCGCATTGCATGGCGTGACCGTGATCGTGACGAGCTCGCTCGTCGCGACAGCGCCGCAGTCGTTCGAGACCTGCAGCCAGTACGACTGCGTCGTCGACGGAGTGACGGTGACACTCGGTCCGCTGCCGGTGGGATGACTCGTGTCACCGATTGCGCCGGTGAACCATTGATACGTGACGTTGCGTCCCGAGCTCGACGCCGCGGCGGTCAAGGCCTGCGAACGGCCCTGGATGATCGTCGTGCTCGACGTGATCGAATTGATGACGACGCCTGGGCAGCCGTTCACCGTGATCGTGGCGGTGTCGCTGTCGACCGTCGGTGTGCACGGGCCGGTGACCCGCACCCAGTAGCTCGTCGTCTGCGCGAGCGAATTGATCGTGAGACCGGGACCGGTTCCGTCCGCGGCGGGCAGACGCACGTCGCCGCGCGTGCCGACGAACCACTGATAGGAAAACGGTGTCGTCCCCGCCGCGGTGACGGTGAGCGCGACCGGAACGTTGTGATAGTCGCTCGACTGCGGTTGCTGCGTGATCGATGGCGGAGTGCATGTGCCGCCGCCACCGCCCCCACCACCACCTCCCCCGCCGCCTCCACCACCACCCCCACCACCACCCCCGCCGTACACCGCCGCCGCCGCTTCCTGATCCCACGCATGCAGCGCAGCGCCGGTCGCATCATTATTGAAGTCGACCGACGAGTTCATCAGCGCGTCGCTCGTCGACGTGCCGCCAGCGGGCGGTTCATCCGAGTGCCGGAATCCGAGCGTGTGTCCGAGCTCGTGCGCGAGAACGTGATCGAAACCGTTACCCGTCAGCCCCTGGGCGCCGCCTCCGGTGTTGATTCCGTTCTGCACGACGAGGTCGGCTTCCTGAATCGTAAAGAACGTCTCGCCGTTGAACGTGTGCGTCGCGCTTCCGAACCACGCTCCCCCGACGGCGAGCACGGCACCGTTGACCGCGTTGAATGCACCGGAGATCTCGTTGTTCGGATCATTGAACAGGATCGACTCGACACCGTCGGAGTTCTGCAGACCGCCCGAGCTCGCGCGCGATCCGCCCAGACTGTAATTGATGTTCGAGGTCGAATTGTTCGTCCACGTCGCCACGCCGCGACTGGCGGCAGTCAACCCGCCGTTCGTCGCGCCGGGCTGCGAGCCGACGGTCGAAAACACGACCGGCGCGGGAAACGAATTCCAGCGGATCCCGGTCCCGTTCTGCTGAATCAGATACGTGCTCGCCGGCGCGGCATTCGTCTGTTTCGGGAGCGACTCGACGCCGGTGATCAGCCGGTTGCGCGGCACGAAGTAATCGACCGCCGGATTGCCACCGCCCGCTGTCGCGCGCACGAATCGCAGAAACGGTTCCGCGGCGCGGCGCTGTTCCTGATGCGGCGTGCCGTCGACGTTCCATCCGAAGATCTCCGCCTCGTCGCGCACGAGAAGCTCAAGCCCCTCGACATCGCGCGCGAACGTGAAGCGGCCGAGGGCCATGGCTTTGGTGGTCCAGGCGCCGTCGTCGTCGTGTTCGAGGAGCAGCAGGCCTCGCTCGCCGGGCGCAAATCGGGGAGCGCCCATCACGGCCAGCCCGACACCGCCGGTGAACCCGCCGAGCTCGACGACGTCGATCGTCTCGCCTGTCGCGACCGGACCGGCGATCGCGTCTTCGATGTGCATGCGTGTCGACGTCTCGATCGTTCCGCGCGGTCCGCGCAGCGAGACTGATTCACCCGCCGTCACGATCGCGATCGCGGTCGAAGAGCGGACCATGTCGCGGTCGGTGCCGACGACATACGTCGCGCCGCGCGCCACGGCGGCGGCCAGGAAGAGTGTGATCGTGATTCGAAGACGCATGCGTGAGTGAGATGACGCGGACCTGGGTCCCATTGTGTACACGTTTTCCGCCCCCTGTCATGACCTCGGTCACGATCCGGCGAATTCGAACGTCATTGTTGATCAAAACGATCAACAATGCATAGAATCGCGTCCATGCGGATGACCGCGGCAGGAGAATACGGCTGCCTGGCACTTCTGGCCATCGCCGAAAACGGCGGCGAATGGTGCAAGCGGCAGCAAATTGTGGACCGCTTCGACGTACCGCCGGCGTTCCTCGAACAGATCCTGCGCCGTCTCGCTTCGGCCGGCCTGATCGCGTCGCGTCGCGGCGCGAGCGGCGGGTTCCGGCTGGGCCGTCCGGCGTCGCAGATCACGATCGCGTCGGTGATCCGGACGATGGACGGCCCGCTCGCTCCGACCCGCAGCGTCAGCACGAATTTTTATCAGCCCAGTCCGGTCGAAGCATCCGACGCGTTTCATGCGCTGTTCCGCCGCGTGCGCGATGCCGTGGCCGCGATTCTCGAATCGGAAACACTGGAGGACATCGTTGCGAAAGAACGAAACATCCGTCGAACGGCTGCGCGCCGCCGACGCGGCAGCGTCGATCGTGCCGCAACTCGCCGCGCGCGAAGCTGAAGCGGATCGCCGCGGGACATTCGCGGCGGACAACATGCAGCTCGTCCGCGACGCGGGACTGCTGACGCTCAACGTCCCGCAATCGAACGGCGGCTTCGGCGAGCGCCTCGGCGGAACGGTCGATGCGCTTCGTACGATCGCGCAAGGTTCGCCGTCCACGGCATTGATGCTGGCGATGCACACGTCGACGCTCGCCCACTACCAGCTCGACAGCGGCGACAGCGATCAGCGGAGCTGGGCGTATGACGCCGCGATGAATGGAAAGCTCTTCGCGGTCGCGAACTCGGAGGCCGGCGCGGGCGGCGACGTCCGGAACTCGCGCGCGGAAGTGCGCAACGGCCGGCTGTTCGGCGTGAAGACGTTCGCGTCGATGGGAACGTTCGCCGATTACTTCATGGCCGCGGCGCGCGATGAAAGCGGGACGGTTGAATATTTTCTCGTGCGCAACGAGCCGGAGCACGTGCGCGTCGAGTCACCGTGGAACGCGACCGGGATGCGCAGCAGCGAGAGCGTCTCGCTTCGCTTCGACGGTGCCGCAGTCGTCGGCCCGCTCGTCGCGCGGGGGTTGCTGGCCGGCATCAACAATCGACATTGGGCGACGCTCTCGTTTACCGCGGTGTTCATCGGCACCGCGGAGTCGTTGCTCGCGGACATTGCCAGACAGCACGAAGCGTTGAATGCGACGGCGGCCGTCGATCTCCATCTCGTGATCCAGGCCAGCCGCGCGTTTCTCCGGCACTGCGTCGAAGTCGAGCCGGCGGTTCCCGACGATGCGTATCGAAAGCTCGTGCGCGACTGCAAAGTCTTCGCGACGCGCGCGCTCGCCGAAAAAGCGACGGCGGCGTTTCTGTCACTCGGCGGCTCCGCGTATCGCGCCGACTCACCGGCGTCGAGAAAGCTGCGCGACCTGCTGGCCGGTCCGGCCGTCCGTCCGCCGGTTGCGTCCGCGTTCGAAGAGATCTGGAAAGAGTTGTCGCGTTAAGCGCGCCGCGTTAGGCGCGGCGCGTCAGTCGTCGCGCGAAGTAGGCGGCACCGGCGACGCCGACGCACACGGCCATGATCGCGAAAACGCGCGCTGAACCGCCGAACAGGTGCGGATAGCGGATCAGGTTCAGCACGAGCACGCCGCTGGCGATCAGGTAGAACGCGATGCGCATCGAGTAGAGAACCGGTGACGGCTTGCGTGCGCGGATCGTGTCGCTCCACATGATCCAGAGCATCACCGTCATCAGCGCGATGGCGATGCCGGCCGGCGGGATCATCGCTTGATGAGCGCGTCGTATTCTTCGGGCTTGAATCCGAACACGGCTCTCCCCTTCGAGATCACCAGCGGACGGCGGATCAGGTTGGGCTCTTCCATCATCAGATCGATGGCCTGCTTCTTCGTCAGCTTTCGTGCTGCGAGGTTGCGCTCTTTGTAAGCGGGGCTGCGTTTGTTGATGAAGTCATCGAGATGCGATTCATCGACGAGGCGCTCCAGCAATTCACGCGACGGCGGATCTTTGGCCAGGTCGTGTTTCTCGAGCTGCGCGCCGCGACCTTCCAGGTCGTCCACCGCCTTGCGGCAGCTCGTTCACGTCGGCTTCAGGTACATCGTCAGCTTCGTCATTTCTTGCGCACCCACCATGCGTTGGGATCCGCAGCGGCCGCGGGCTGACATTCATGGACGTGCTTCGGCGCGTGCTCGGCGAGCATCTCCTGGACGTCCGGCGTGCAGCTTCCGCCGCAGTGACCGGTGGTCGCGGTTGTTCGAGTGGCGACTTGCGTCAGCGTCCACGCGCCTTCGCGGATGGCGCGCTCGATCGTCCTGTATTTGATGTTGTTGCAGCGGCAGACGGTCTTCAGACCGCGAATTGCCGGGTGCAGAGGGTCGGAGCCATCCATCGCGGCGAGGGTAACACGATCATTTCTTACGCCCTTCCCTCGGCTCGAACGGCTTGCCGTAATTCGGATGGGGCCGATTCGGTGATGGAGTCGCGGACTTCGGGACACTGAACCTTGGCAGCCGCTTCGACAGCGATGTGGTCGTCGAGCTCACGCTGCGTTGTTTTCCGATCGTCGGTTTTCGCATGCAGACTGCTAGAATACGCCGGAATTCTGGTCGCTGACTGGCGTTAGCGATTCCGCAACCTTCTTTGAACGTGGGGCCGTAGCTCAATTGGGAGAGCGCCTGAATGGCATTCAGGAGGTCGACGGTTCGATCCCGTTCGGCTCCACCAACGAAATCAAGCACTTAGGTTGGCGTCCCTTCTTCGGATTACCTGATTCCTGCTTCAGCGTCCAAAAAGCGTCCAACAACGCGCCGATCACTCGCCTCATCGGGAACAACGTCCTGAGACGCGACACGTAACCTCCACCGACAACGTGACCGACCTTAAACAACGGAGGAGGCAGGCTCTGCGCCTGCCCCTCTTCTATTACACCTTCCGAACGCACAACGTCATGGTTGCGCTGGAGCAAGCGCTCTTGGGGTTGATGACGTACTGAAGCTGGGGACGGCCAAACTGTTCACCGGATTAACGCTTA
>DASVHS010000139.1:0-7588 GCA_036382495.1 Thermoanaerobaculia bacterium
TTCGACGCGTGTCGATCCCGGCTTGTGGCGATCGTTTTCGGTCGGACAGAGTATTGAACTCGTTCGCATCCCGGGCGACGAACATCGGTATCTCGCAGATCAAGACATATTCGTGTCCGGCGGTAATTTCGAATTCGACTACGTTCTTCTCGCCGTGGAACTTGTGGTCGGCGTCGGCGCGCTGGTGAAATTCGTCGCTCATCTCGTCGCTCGTTCGCGGATGACGGACGCGGCGAGTTGATGGAAAAGCCCCGGCCGAAGCCGGGGCTCCATCCGCTAGCTGGCCCACTCGTCGAGTTGCGCGGCGACACTCAGCGCGCGCTCGGCGTGACGGCGCGTATTGCGATAGTCACGCTTTTCCGCTTCCTTCTTCATGTTCTGAACGTGCGTGCGAAGCTGCTCGGCCGCATGGATCGGGCTCTTCTCGGTCGTCGCCGACTTCACGTTCGTGTAGATGCGATTCGCGAGGACGTCCGCCTCGTTCGCAAACGACTTCCATGATTTGTCGCTGAGCTTCGCCGATGTCTTCACATTGGCGAGGATCGACTCGAGCCGATGCACATCGCGACCGACGCGAGCGATTTCTTTCTTCTGCGCCTTTGTAGTTGCCGGCTTCGCTGCCGCGGGTTTTGACTTCGACCACGGGAACTTGACGGCCGCTGACGCGCCGGACGGCGTCAGGGAGAGAGCTACTGCCACGACGAAAACAGATACGAACCTGCACATCGAAGGCCTCCTTCAGTGAGCTGGGGAAACCCTGAATGGAGGGACTAGCTCGCACATGATTCTGTGCGGTCATACCTGCGAGGTGTGTGGTGGCGATCACACGCCGGCAGATGTATGTTGCAGGCCCTCGAAAGCTGCAAAAAAGGAGTCAGTCATGGCGCAGAAGGTCGCATTGTTCGTTCGTCTGGAAGCGAAGCCCGGCAAAGAGAAGGAAGTCGAAGATTTCCTTCGCGGTGGTCTCCCGCTCGCGCAGCAGGAACCTGCGACGATTTCCTGGTTCGCCATCAAGATCGGGAAGTCGACGTTTGCGATCTTCGATACGTTCCCCGATGACAAGGGCCGCCAGGCGCATCTGACCGGACCGATCGCGAAGGCGTTGATGGCGAAGGCCTCCGATCTGCTGGCGAAACCGCCATTGATCGAACATGCCGACGTGCTCGCCGCGAAGCCCTGACGCGTCGCCCAAGGCGCACCGCCGGGCGCTATCATCCTTCGCACCATGATGAAACGCATCGGCTACTTCGTCCTCGGATCGCTGGCGGGTGCCGTGATCACCAGCGCTGTTCTTCACGGTGCCCCGAGCGGTGTGCCTGACGCGGTCAATGTGTCGCCGCAGTTCTACACGGTCCGGCTGGAGAACGATCGTGTTCGCGTTCTCGAATACGTGCTGCCGGCGGGACAGAGCGAGCCTCTGCACAGCCATCATCCCGGCGTTGCGTATGTCATCAGCGGTGCGACGCTGCACACGCGGATGGCGGACGGCACGGCTGCGGATGGCACGCTGAACACCGGAGACGTCCATTGGCGCGACAAGAACGTCACGCATGCCGTGCAGAACGTCGGCAGCACGGACATGCGTGCGTTGCTCGTCGAGTTGAAATAGTCAGTTGGCCGACGCGACGATCGACTTGACTCGAACGTCGTCGCGAAGCTTCGCCAGCGCAGGATCGCTTTTTACGGCGTCGCGATTCTTGAACCCCGCCGCGAACGCGCGCTGCAGAAGCGCAATCGCATCATCGTTGCGTTCCCCTTGCGCGTATTCGCGCGCGGCGTCGAACAACGCATTCTCGGCGCCCGGGATCTTCGTGTCTTCGCCCGCCTTCGTGAACGCGTCCGCGGCAGCGACATGATCTCCACTCGACCGCAGCGTGTCGCCGAGGATGGACCAGGCGTCGCGGTTCGTGGGGTGATCGGCGAGGAGAGCGCGCAGCGTCTTCGTCGAGCCGGCGTAATCCTTCCCGTCACGCTGGATGTCGGCGGTTTGCAGCGTCCGACCCTGCTCGTCGGTGCTCGGATTCAGGTACGCGTACTTCGTTGCGAGATACGCTTCCGGTGTCCAGTGGTACTCCATGTACGTCGCGACCTGGTCCGCGATGCGGCGGCCGAGGAGACGGGCCACGACGTTGAGTGAGCCGTCGATGCCGGCGGAGATGCCGGCCGTCGTGACGACATGGCCGTTGTCGACGAAGCGGCGGCCGTCCTCGACTCTTACGGATGGATACGTCGACCGCAGACGATCGATCGCGCCGTGGAACGTCGTGACCTCGAGATTGTCGAGCAGCCCCGCCCTGGCGAGCACGAACGCGCCGGTGCAGACGCTCTGCGCGATCTCCGCTTCGATCGACGCCTTCTTCGCCCACGCGAAGAATTCGGGATCGTTGTAAATGTTCGCTGCCGGGCCGCCGGGGAACACGACGATGTCCGGTTTCGGTGCGTCCGCGATCGAATAGTTCGGGACGACTTTCAGTCCCTGCGCGTTCAGCGTTTGTGTGGTCTTCGACACGATGTAGACGTTGAACGCTCGCGCTTCGCCGACCTGGCCGTACGAGCCGGCGTCGTTGTAGACCTCGAACGGTCCGGTCCAGTCGAGCGGCTCGGCGTTTTCGTAGACGACGATGGCGACGTTGCGCGTGTACGGTTTGCGCTCGTCCGCGCGCACGACGTGCGCGAGGAGGAAAAGCGTTGCAAATACGAGGATTCGTTTCATCGGGCAGTCTCCTTGTTCGAAGACGATGGCGCGACCACGGGCGCGGCGTCAGCTGAAAAGCAGCAGGAGGGATTACGGCGCAGCGAACAGGCGCGCGAACTCTTCGCGGCGGGTGCGGCTCAGCCTCACCTGCGTGCCGTTGCTCAACACGAGCGTGCAGTCGCCGCGGAACAGCGGATGCACTTCGCGGATCCGGTCGAGGTTGACGATCGCCGAACGATGGACGCGGAAGAAACGCTCGGGGTCGAGACGGCGCTCGAGCTCCGCCATCGTCTCGCGGAGAAGGTAGGAGGCCGGGCCTGCGTGAATGGACGCGTAGTAATCCGCGGCTTCGATCCAGTCGATGTCCTCGGCGCGCACCACGACGACTTTCTCGTGCACTCGCACGAGAAAGCGGCGCGCGTACGTCGCGGCGCGTTCGCGGTCTTCGAGCAGCGCGACGAGACGATCGGTGGTCGATGAATTGTTGCCGCCGCGAAGTTGCGACTTCACCCGCTCGAGCGTCTGCGTGAGCCGCACGTCGTCAAACGGCTTGAGCAGATAGTCGAGCGCGTGCACGTCGAACGCTTTCAGCGCATACGCGTCGTACGCCGTGACAAAGACAACCGCGGGAACGGCATCGACGCCGACAGCTTCGATGACGCCGAATCCATCGAGCTCGGGCATCTGGATATCGAGGAAGAGCACATCGGGCTTCGTCTTCGTGATCAGCGCCGGAGCATCGACGCCGCTGCACTCGCCGACGACTTTGAAGTCGTCATGTCGATCGATCATCAGCCGTAGCGCCTCACGCGCGAGAGGTTCGTCATCGATGACGAGCGCGCGCAGGGGAGTGGTCACGTCGCCTCGCTCCACGGAATCATCAGCGACGCCAGCACCCCTCCACCTTCGGTCCGAAGATCGAACTGATGTTTGTCGCCATACATCTGCTTCAGCCGCTCGATCGTGTTGCGCAGGCCGATACCGAGACGGGCATCGGTGTCGAGGGTGCCCGTGTTGAACATTTCGATGTGGAGGAAATTACGCTCGCGGAACGCGCGGACGGCGATTCGACCTTCGCCGGCGGTGCGCGCGATGCCGTGACGCAGGGCGTTCTCGGCGAGCGGTTGCAGGATCAGCGTCGGCACTTCGGCGCGCTTGACGTCGTCGGCGATGTCGATGTCGAACGCGAGACGGTCCGCGAATCGGACGCGCTGGATCTCGAGATAGTTGCGCAGCGTGTTCGACTCTTCATCGAGCGTGACGTGTTGCGCGCCGGAACGATCGAGTGTGTAGCGGAGCAGGTCGGAGAGGCCGGCGATCATCTTCACCGCCTCTTCGTCTTTGCCGGTTCGCACGAGAGCCGCGGTCGCGTTCAGCGTGTTGAACAGGAAGTGCGGCTGCAGTTGCAGTTCCAGCGCGTGCAGCCTGGCCTGATGAAGCGATACCTCGAGCTGCGCCATCTCGATGGTGCGCTCGCGGTACTTCTCGTAGTAGTCGAGCGCGAGCACAGCGGCGAGCACGGTCGCATACAACGTCAGCTCGAGCGGCAGGTGCGACGCCAGGCAATCGATCAGATCGATCTGGTTGAGACGCGCTGTCCTCATATCGAACGGGCGCAGCCAGACCATGATCACGATCCAGTAGATGATGTGCACGGTGCCGAGCGTGAACGCGGCGCCGATGTGCTTGAGGATGTTCGGAACACCCGGCGGGATTACCGGCCAACGCCGCACCAGAACGACGACGATGTACGTGATCGTGAGCCACGCTTCCCACAGCACCACGTAGTACGTCATCAGCAGCGGCACGGAATGGTGGTGCGACAGCATGCTGACCCAGACCTGGAAGCCTGTGATCAGGCCGAACAGCAGCCATACGCCGGCCGCGATGAGCCAGAACCTGCGCGAACGCATTTGAAGCGTAAGTGTGCCGTATCCCGGTGCGCGCGTGCGTTTTCGTGCAGCGAGAGGCGCTATACGTGCAGCGAACCGGAGATAAACTCCGCGCATGCGCCGAACATTCGCCCTTGTCGCAACGCTGTTTCTCGCAGTTGCCGCCTACGCCGCCGACCCGATCCGTATCGTCGTCGATGCCACTGATGCGCCGCGCGATGTCCTGCACGCGCATCTAACCGTGCCGGCGAAAAGCGGTCCGCTCGCGCTTTACTATCCGAAATGGATCCCCGGCGAGCACGGACCCACCGGTCCGATCGTGCAGGTCGCCGGGCTCCATGTCGCCGCGAACGGACAGAACGTGCCGTGGACGCGCGATCCCAAAGAGATGTACGAGATGCGTGTCGACGTTCCTGCGGGCGCGGAAAGCGTCACCGTCGATCTCGATTTTCTCGATCCGGTCGGAACCGGTCAGTTCAGCGGCGGCGGATCGATGACGCCGCGCCTCGCGCTCATCAGCTGGAACGCCGTGCTGCTCTATCCCGCGTCGGCCAGCTCCGAGAACGTGATGGTTGAGCCGGTTCTGCGTGTTCCGAGCGGATGGAAGTACGCGACTTCGCTGACCACGGCGTCGACAAGCGGCGACGAGATTCATTTCGAGCCGGTGACGCTCACGCGACTCGTCGACTCGCCGGTCCTGATCGGCGCCTTTTTGCGCAAAATCGATCTGCCTGCAGGCGGGCCGCATCGCCACACGATCGACATCGCCGCGGACAGTCAGGCCGCAACCGTGACGCCCGATGATTTTGCGGCGTCGTATGGACGGCTCGCCGACGAAGCGCGCGCATTATTCGGTGCCGAGCATTTCCGGCACTACGACTGGCTCGTCACGCTCAGCGAGAACGTCGAGCATTTCGGACTCGAGCATCACGAGTCGAGCGACGATCGCACGAACGAGGACATCCTCGCCGACGAACCAAGTCGAAAGAGGCTGGCCGGCCTGCTCGCGCACGAGTACGTGCACTCGTGGAACGGAAAGTTCCGGCGTCCGAGCGGTCTCGCGGTGTCGAACTACGAACAGCCGATGACCGGCGAGCTCCTCTGGGTCTACGAAGGCCTCACCCAATACCTCGGCAAGGTGCTCGACTATCGCAGCGGATTGTGGACGCCGGAGTATTTCCGCGAATCGCTCGCGCTGACCGTGTCCGAACTGTCACCGAATGCCGGGCGCGCCTGGCGTCCCCTCGGCGACACCGCGGTCGAAGCGCAGCTGCTTTACGGCGCGCCGCGCGAATGGTCCGCATATCGGCGCAGCGTCGACTTCTACGAGGAAGGGGTGCTGCTCTGGCTCGACGCGGACATGACGATCCGGAAGCTGACCGGCAACAGGAAGTCGCTCGATGACTTCTGTCGCCGGTTCCATGGCGGATCCGACGGCGATCCCGTCGTGAAGCCCTACACATTCGACGATGTCGTGCACGCGCTGAATGACGTCGCAGCGTACGACTGGGCCTCATTTCTCAATCAGCGTCTGCGCAGCACGACATCCGCGCCTCTCGGCGGAGTCGAGACGAGCGGGTGGCGTGTCTTTTACAACGATCAGCCGAACGACGTTCAAACCGGCGACGAAAAGCGGAACAAGTCGACGAACTACAGCACATCGATCGGCATCTGGGTCGATGACGACGGACGGGTGACGGACGTTCTTCCCGGAACCGCCGGCGCGAACGCGGGGCTGGTGCCGGGCGCGAGAATCATCGCGGTCAACGGCCGCCGCTACTCGTCCGATATCTTGCGTATCGCCGTGCGGGACTCGAAAAATGCGACAGCGCCGATGCAGGTCATTTACTCGTCGGGAGAATTCGTGACGACCGCGAACGTCGACTATCGCGGCGGCCTCCGCTATCCACATCTCGAAAAGATTCCGAATGTGGGCGATTGGTTGGGCGAATTGGGGAAACCGCTCGCGAAACGGTGATTTCGCGCTCGACCTTTCACGGACCTCTCACGATGGGAGGTCCGTTAATTCACGATCCCGGCGCAAATTGAATGCGTGGACTTCATCGATCTCAGAACCCGTGCCGAGCTTCTCGAAATCTGCGGTGACTCCGACGGCGCCGAGCGCCTTCGCAACCTCTCGCTCGAAATCGCGCGCGAAGTGGACCTCACCGTTTACGCGTATCAGTTGTTATGGCGCAACAAGGTCGACGACGCCATCGAGCTTCTCGAGCGCAACGTCGCCGCGCATCCCGAT
The DNA here is from genome assembly GCA_036382495.1 of Thermoanaerobaculia bacterium. Lineage (GTDB taxonomy): Bacteria > Acidobacteriota > Thermoanaerobaculia > Gp7-AA8 > Gp7-AA8 > DASVHS01. Next base: position 6,842 of record DASVHS010000139.1, read on the forward strand.
TCGTGGAATGTTCGCCACAGTCTCGGCGAGGCGTACGAAGCGCTCGGCGATTACGCTTCGGCGGCGATGAACTTCCGCAAAGCGCAGTTGCTCACGGACGACGCGTCTTCGATCGCTCATATCGAGCAGTCGCTCCGTCGCGTCATCCAGTTCGAAGCCGCGGCGTCATAGAATTCGCGGCACTATGCCGCTCGTCGAAATCGTCCTTCGCGCTGGAAAGTCCGCCGAATACGTCAGTTCCGTCTCGGATGCCATCCATCAGGCGCTCGTCGCCCAGGCCAATGTGCCGGTCGACGATCGTTTTCAAATCGTTCATCAGCTGCCCGACACGGCTCTCATCGCAAATCCGTCCTATGGCGGAGTGAGTCGTTCGCCGGACCTCATCATCATCAGAATCACCTTGAATGCCGGGCGCACGCTCGAGATCAAGAAGAATCTGTACGCAGACATCGCGAAGCGGCTCGCTGCGGCCGCGGATGTCCGGGCCGACGACGTCCTGATCTCTCTCACTGAGGTGACGAAGGAGAATTGGTCGTTCGGCGGAGGCCGGGCCACGTACGCATGAATACAGAGGGCAGATCGCAGATCGCGGAGCGCAGGAGAAGACCCCTGCGATCCGCGATCCGCGCTCTGCGATCTGGGAAAGCGGGCTGGGCCGAGTAAAAAGGCTAGAATGCGCCGCGTTTGTCCGCTGTTGTCCGTCCTCGCGTGACCTGCAGGTCCCGTCGCGCGTCTCACGACAACAGA
>DASVHS010000140.1:0-1822 GCA_036382495.1 Thermoanaerobaculia bacterium
TGAGCATGACCGCGGCGGCACAGGCGCAATTCGGCGACATCCTCCGGAAGCTGGATCCGAGCAAAATCAAGAAAGGTGCGAAAGTCGTTCAGTCGGCGTCGCACGAGTTCACGGAAGATGAGGAAGCGGACATCGGTCGCGTCGTCGCCGCCCGCATTCTGTTGACCTATCCGCTCGCGAAAAACGACAAGCTGCAGCAGTACGTCACGCTCGTCGGCAACACCGTCGCCGCGTACAGCACGCGACCGACGCTCGAATGGCACTTCGGAGTGATCGACGCGCCACTCGTCAACGCGTTCTCCGCACCGGGCGGCTTCGTTTTCGTGACCAGCGACGCGATCAAACACATGAAGTCAGAGGCGGAGCTCGCCGCCGTCCTCGGCCACGAAGTCGCGCATGTGACGCAGAAACACATCCTCAAGGAGATCAAACGCGCGAACACGATCAACGCCGGTGTCGACCTGGCGAAAGAATCGTCGTCCGGTTCGTTCCTCAACGACGAGCTCGGCGACAAGATCAGCAAGATCGCGTACGAGAAGTTGTTCACGACGGGCCTCGGCCGCCGCGACGAAGAAGAGGCCGACACGATCGGTATGGAGATCACGGCGTCGGCGGGCTACAAGGCGACGGAGTTCCTGACATTCCTCGAGGATCTGAAGAAGCTCGAAGGCACGTCCGAAACGAAGATGCTGACGGCAACGCATCCCAGTCCGGATGATCGGATCAAGTACCTGAAGCCGCGATTGAAGAACGAGACCGGGGTCGTGCTGGCGGAGCGCTGGGACGAGTGGACGCAACCTTCCGCACGTTGATCCGTTCTTAGAAGCATGCGCAGAGCCCTCATCGCAGTCGTCCTCGCCGCCGCGCTGCCGGCCGCGGCGGATTCAGTCCGGCATCGGTTCGAGTCTTCGGTCGCGCGCGGCTCCGTGCGTCGCGTCGTCATCGACGTCCCCGCCGGCGACGTCGACATCCGCAACGGCGATGGCAACACCATCAGCGTGTCGGGTTACGTATCGCGCGACCCGGACAGCGATCGCAATCGGGGCAAAGAGCAGCGCATCGTGGACGACACATCGGTCGAGATCGTCGCGCGCGACAACGAGGCTGTCGTCCGACGGCGTTTCGGACCGCAGGCCCAGGGATGGCGCGCGGGCATGTTCAGCAACTACCACATCGTCGTCGATGTGCCGCGCGGGATCGATATCGAGGTTCAGACAAAGTACGGCGACCTGACGATCGATGGAAGTTTCGGCGACATCGACGTAGACATGCGCGCCGGCGACGTCAGCGTCCGCCTCCCCAAGAAAGACATCCGCCAGCTCAACGCCTCGGCCCGCGTCGGCGATGTGCACGCGAGACTCGGCGACGAAACGATCGAGCACGAGGGCTTCCCCGGCAACACGCGGTACGCGAATCCCGCGGGGAAGACGATCGTCAACGTGCACGTGACCGCTGGCGATCTGAACGTGACGTTGACGCAGTGATTCTGTGTGGGTGCCGGCTTCAGCCGGCACTGTGCGGGCTGAAGCCCGCACCCACACTTTTCACGAACTCCTTCGCCTCTTCCTTCGTCTTCACCTCGCCGCGAATCTGCGCCTCGAGCAGCGCGCGCTTCCGGCGCCCCAGCTCGGGACCTTCCGGCAATTCAAACTCATCCCCGCTGAGCAGCGCGCGGATTGAAAAGTCCGGCATCGTGACTTTGTCGTCGCGGCCGAGCGCGCGGAGCACAGCCGGAAATTGTCGCGCGACCCCTTCGCCGGCATCGTAAAGCGCGACACGCAGGTCACCGCTCATCGCGAGCAAATGCTTGAGCGCAGTGACT
>DASVHS010000141.1:0-23360 GCA_036382495.1 Thermoanaerobaculia bacterium
GATCACGACCGGCACGCTCACCGATCCGCTGGGGCTTGTGAGGAGAGCTTCGTGCGACTCAGTTTCCTGATACTTGAATTTGTTGCCTTCCCGCATAGCGGTAACGTGACCGCGGTGCGGACTGTCGAGGTCGACGCTCCACGGATATGTCGCCCTTACATCGAGGTCGAACGCTTTGATGCGCCGCCTCACCACCGGATGCAGGGTCATCGTGATGGTGACTTCGCTGCCGTGTTCCGCGTGCCTCGCGGTCAGCAGATTCAACGAAATGTCCGGTGCCGGCCGCCTTGCCGTCTGCACCATAAGCGCTATTGTGAACGCCAGCGAGAACGCGGCCGGCAAGAACCAGATCGGAAACGTCGCGAATGCGGCCGCGAGCAGAACAGCACCGCCACCGGTCTTCGTCGCTGCCCGGAACGTTCTTCTCATGGCGACTGCACCAACGATAAACGGCAGCAACACGGAAAGGATCTCGAGAAGGGCGAAGTCCTCTCCGCTGCCGTGCCCGGTCCCCATCCTGATGCCGAAGTGGCCGGCAATCGAGGCGAACGCAATAAAAGTCACCACCGTCGCAACGATGCAAGCACCCAGACCGAGTACAACCTTGAGTTTTGGAGACACGGAGTTACGTCAGCTTACCAGCCCACACGCTGCCCGGCGCCCACTGTGCGGCCTGCATTCGCAGCTCAGCCGCGCGAAACGTCTCGCCCGCTTCCTGTGCGAGCTCGGCGTACATCACCAGAGTCTCGGCGAGCAGCGGATCGGGGTCGGTGTAGTCGTCACGGAACCGCGCCTCGAGCAGCTCGGCATTGTCGCGATAGAGGCGCAGCGCGCCGTCATGATCGCCGTTGCGCAGAAGGATGTACGCGAGACCGAGCGCCTGGAACTCGAGGATCTGTGGATATCGATTGATCGTGCTCTCCATCATGCGTTGCGCCTCGTTAAGATCACGGCCGGCATGCGTGAGCGCGAGCGCGATCCCTTCCTGTGCGGCAGGGTCGTCGGAGAGTTTGTATTCCGCGATCGCCTCGTCGAATCTTCCCGTCAGCTTCAGCGCCTCGGCACGATGCAGATGTTCGGCGGAATCGTTCGCCGGAAGCGCGGCGGCTTGCTCGTAACGGTTCAACTGGATCAGCTTCTGCGCGTTCGTGACCGGTTTCTGTGCGCGCATGTACAGCACGAGCCACGCGACGACGAGGATGACGGCGACGAGAAGCGCGATCTGAAGCACTACGCGGGTGGATGCTGCGCGGGCGCCGCTGCCGGCGGTTGCGGATGCGGCTGCGTGGTCGTCGCAGCTGGTTGTTGTGGCGCCTGACCCTGTTGCTTCGCTGCAGCGGCCTGCGCGGCGGCCTGCTGTTCCGCCACGACTTCCGGCGGCGTCACAGCACCCGATTCGACGATGAACGTGCGCATCGCCTGCGGCCGCCCTTCGTACTGGAACGGCATCTCGGGCATCGGAACCGGTTTCGTCTCATCGGGCTGCTGACTGACATCCGTGACCTCCGTCAGCGGAACGGCCGGTGCCGCGGAGACCTCGCGATCGTTTCGCATGGTCACGAATTGATGGAGCCCGGCCAGGAGCAGGAACAGCACGATGGAGCTGATCGCGATCACGACACCCTGCCGGTCACGTGCATATTCGAGCACGCTCTCGCCGGCGGAAACCTGGCGCGGTGTGAACATCTCCTGAAGAAGCGCGCTCGAATCGACGACTTTCTGTCCCGTCAACGGATCCGAGCCACAGTACGGACAGACTTTCGCCGATGAATCAATCTCATGGCGGCACGATGCGCAGGTCGTCTTACTCATTGGCCACGGAATGATAGATCGACGGTGAACGGAGCGGAGACAGGATTGCCGTTCTCGGTCGCAGGTCGGAATCGCCAGGTCTGCACGGTGCTGATGATCCTCGGTGTCTGGCCGGGGATTCCCTGAAGCACGTTGACCTCGTGCACGCGGCCGTCGGCGCCGACCGTCAGCTCGAGACGGACGGTGCTCGTCTTACTGACCTTAATGTCGGGGATCGGCTGATATTCGGGGACGGGTCGCGTGCTCACGACGACACGCGCGGGCTCGGAGTGTTTCTCAGTTGCGGGTGACGGTGGCGGTTCGGCCAGCGAACCGGCCACGGCCGGCTCGGCGGATGACGACATCTGCGGCTGGCTGTGCGCCGGTATATCGCCTTGAGCGTATGCCGGACCTCTGAGCGAGCGAGGATCGACAGTGGCCTGCTGCTTCTCCTTCGCCTTCTTCTCGGCGTCCGCCCGTGCGGCGAGCTGCGCGTATTCGACGGACGAAACGGCGGTGGCGTCGCTTCTCTGATATTCGGGCGGCACTCCCTGCGCCTGCGCTGTCGCGGGCGCGCTCGTGATCGGCTGATCGACTGCCACGGTGTCGTTGGTATTGACCGGGACGAATGTCACGTCGGAACGTTGGGCGGGTCTCGACGGAGCCGTGCTCGTCCTGGATGGCTGTCCCTGCTGCTCGAGGCCGCGAACCGGCTTCTTTCCCTGGATCTTCGAGCCGAGGGCGAATGCGGCGACGAGAAGGATGACGCCGCCAACGGCCATGAAGACATACTTGCGCCACAAGTTCTCGGACGGCGGAGCATAGGTCTGCTCAGGTGACTGCTCGACGCGCGGCGCGGCGAGATCCGACTGATCCCAGTTGCAGAACGGGCAGGTGCGCGCAAAAGGATCGATCGCGCGGTTGCAGCGGATGCACCGCTTCTTCTCGGCCATCGTCACTGCACTCGTGCAACGCGCGTACCGTCAATGGATGAGGCGGAGCGCACCGTTCTGCCAGACCGCGATGGTTCCATTGCTGATGGCAAACGCGCTCGGCCCCACGCCGTTTGCGATCGATGTCCCCTTCGATCCTTTGACTCGGTAAAGCGTCCGTGTGGTCGAGTCATACGCAAGAGTGATCGAGCCTCTGGTCGCGACGCGATCGACGCACAAGACCCTTAGCACTTCCCCGGAAACGCGCTGTGGTATTCTCCGCTTCCAATGACTCCGGCCCACGCGTTTCGTTTTTATTACAGCTACTTTATGTAGTCCGGGGCAGATCACATTTAGCGCCCCGGCTGCAGAGAGGGGCGCGAACGCGGCTGACGCAACTTCAACCTCTTCTCGATAGCCGGGAAGGGGTTTTTTGTTATGAGCGAAAGCCGTTTCGCGGTATCCGCTGACGCAGCACCGCGCGAGCTTGCGCGACTGCGCGAAGCGATCGACCACGTCGACGAGGTCCTCGTCCGTCTCCTCAATCAGCGCACGAAATACGCGATCGAGATCGGGCGCATCAAAGGCGTCATCGACCTGCCGGTCTACTCGCCCGAGCGCGAGAAGCAGGTGCTCACGAATGTGGAGAGCTGGTCGGAAGGACCGCTCGCTCCTGCGGCGATGCGGAGATTGTTCGAACGAATCATTGATGAGGCGCGCAGCGTCGAGCGCGCGTCGGCGAAGAGGAAGGACTGAAATGGTCATCGTGATGGAGAAACACGCACCCGACGAGAAGATCGAAACCGTCGTCGCCGAGTTGATCCGGCGCGGCTTCGACGTCCACCGTTCCACCGGCTCTGACCAGACCGTTCTCGGCGTCGTCGGTGATGTTGCGACGATCGATCCGCGCGAGTTCGAGGTCATGGACGGCGTCCAGGAGGCGGTGCGCGTCAGCGAGCCGTACAAACTGTCCAGCCGCACATTCAAGCGCGACAAGACGATCGTCAACGTGAACGGCTGCGCGATCGGCGGCAAGGACGTGATCGTGATGGCCGGGCCGTGCACGATCGAGAATGAGAAGCAGATGTTCGGGACCGCCGAGGCGGTGGCGAGGGCGGGGGCGAAAGTGTTGCGCGGCGGCGCGTACAAACCGCGCACGTCGCCGTACGCGTTCCAGGGCATGGGCATCGAGGGATTGAAGCTGCTGCAGGCCGCCGGCAAACAGTTCGGCATGGCGACGGTGTCGGAAGTGATGGAGATCAGCCAGATCGAGAAGATGCTCGAATACGTCGACATCCTTCAGATCGGCGCGCGCAACATGCAGAACTTCAATCTGCTTTCAGCGGTCGGACAGACGCGCAAACCCGTTCTGTTGAAGCGCGGGATGGCCGCGACGATTCAGGAATGGCTGCTGGCGTGCGAATACATCATGTCCGGCGGCAACTATCAGGTCATCCTCTGCGAGCGCGGCATTCGCACGTTCGACACGTATCTGCGCAACACGCTCGATCTCGCGGCGATCCCGGTCGTGCAGAAACTCTCGCATCTTCCGATCATCGTCGATCCATCGCATGCGACAGGGCGTCGTGACAAGGTCATGCCGATGGCGCGCGCGGCAGTCGCCGCGGGAGCGGACGGCCTCCTGATCGAAGTCCACAACGAGCCGGAGAAGGCGTTGTGCGACGGACCGCAGTCGCTCTATCCCGAGCAATTCGTGGAGCTGATGGACGAGCTGCGGATCATCGTGCCGGCGGTTCGCCGGACTTTGCCATGAAGCGGCGCGCACGATCGAAGTCGGCGCCGGTCATGGAGTTGATCACTCGCAGCAGATCCTTCTCCGCCTCGCCGATGTTCCTCGCGTTTGCGTCGAGCACCGAGCCCCACACTTCGTAGGAGCTCGCCGCCAGTCGCAGAAACGTTTTCAAACCGGCGCCGATGAAAATCGGATCGACGCGTTTCTGTGCGACGAGCGAGGCCAGTGCCGTCGATAAGACCTGCGGCAGGTGACTCGTGAGTGCCATGGCCGCGTCGTGCTCGGCCGGACCGGCGACCACGAAACGCGCGCGGCAAGCCTCGATGATCGCGCGTACGTCGTCATCGTCCCGTGCGACGAACCATGGGTAACCTTCGAACAGATCGGCTCGAGCGTTTGCCAGTCCGTTCTTTTCCGAACCGGCGAACGGATGGCCGGCGACGTAATCGTTGAACGGCGACATGACGCTGCACGTCGTCGTCACGACGCGGCCAACCGGTTTCAGTTTCATCGCGACGTCGACGGGCGTCGCGATGACGATGAGGTCTCCTTCGAGATGCTCGACGCGTTCATCCGCCGCGCCCGACTGACGGGCCTGTTCGAGATCGACGTGCGGATCGACGTACCGAACGAACCATGTCTCCCGCCGAAGCGCCTGACCGATGGATCCGCCGATCAGCCCCAGGCCGGCGATTGTGACGCTCTTCGACATTCTCAGCGATTGTCGCACTTACAATGATTCTGTGATCGCTCCGAACGACGTCCTCGGCTACTACCGGATGATCGAGCGAATCGGCGCCGGCGGCATGGGCGAGGTCTGGAAGGCCGAAGACACCCGCCTCGGCCGCGTCGTAGCGATCAAGATCCTTCCGCCCGCTGTCGCGTCCGATCAGGAGGCGATCGCACGCATGCGCCGCGAGGCCCGTACCGCCGCGCAGATCAACAGCCCGCACATCGCCACGATCTACGCGTTCGAGGAGATCGGCGAGCGGCTGTTCATCGTCATGGAGTACGTCGAGGGCGAGCCGCTGACGAAGTTCATCGCGCGCGGCGTCACCGAGGCGGACTTGTGCCGCATCGGACGCGACGTCGCCGAGGCGTTGTCCGAGGCGCACGCGAAAGGGATCATTCATCGCGATATCAAGCCGGATAACGTGATCGTTTCCGGACGCCGGGTGAAGGTTCTCGATTTCGGCATCGCCAAACAGGTTTCGGGCGTTGCCGGATCGAACGATCCGACGGCGTTCGTGACGCAGCAGGGAATGATCATCGGAACGGTGCAGTACATGTCGCCGGAGCAGGCGCTCGGGAAATCGCTCGACGCACGCACCGACATCTTTTCGCTCGGCGTCGTCCTGTATCAGATGGCGACGGGACGCCTTCCGTTCCGCGGCGAGACGGTCACGGAGACGATGACGCAGATCATTCGCGACGAGCCACCTGATCCCACGACGATCAATCGTGCCCTGTCACCGGGTCTCACCGCGATCATCGCCCGCTGTCTGCGCAAGCCGCGCGAGCAACGATTCGATTCAGCAGCGGAGGTCGCCGCCGCGCTCGATGCGCAACTCGCAAAATCGACGACTGCGCCGATGACATCGGGCGCGGGGAGTGCTGCGCCGACTGTCCTGACGGCACCGCAACCGGCGCCGAAGAAAAAATCGTACGCGTGGGTCGGGTGGGTGACGGCGGTGATTATCGGCGTGGTTGTCGCGATCGCCGTTTCGATGAGGCAACATCGCGTTCAGCCGGCATCTGCGCCAGCGGTCACGACGACTCGTGCCGCCGTCGCGCCTGCTCCGGCAACGACCTCCGTGACGGTCACAGTCGCGCCGGAGCCGTCGCCGCCGAAAATCGTGGAAACGAAGACGACGACTGCTGCAGCGAAACCGCCCGCCCTGAAAAAGGTCGCGGTTGTCCCGGAGCCGAAACCAGCCGAGAAGCCGAACGTCGATCAGCTTTACAGCGAGGGGATGACGGAACTTCTCGAGAGTCATCCCGTGAAAGCGCGCAAGGCATTCGAGTCGATCACCGAGACCGATCCGCATAACGCCAAAGCGCATTTCCGTCTGGGTGAGCTCAAGCTGATGACGCGCGACGGCGCCGGCGCACGCGACGAATTCAAGACAGCGATCGACGATCAGGACCGCCTCGACCCGCGCGAGCGCAAACTTGCCCATCTCGGTCTCGCCATCACGAACAAGAACTGGGATCACGCGAAAGAGCTCGGCGAAGAGATTTACGCGGCGAATCCGAACGATCCCGACCTCGGAGCGTTCCGCCGTTTTCTGCAGCGCGAGCAGCGGTTGCATGAGCAGGGCGGCCAGCATCCGTTCCGCGGCCGGCGGCGTACGGACTAGAATCGCGCGCTTGCCGTTCGACCCGATCGCGTTTGCGCGACAGCTCATCGACATCCCCTCGCCGACCGAGAAGGAACGCGCTGTCGGTGAGCTTCTGCTCAGCACGCTCGAGCGGCTCGGCTATCAATGCCGCCGCCAGGTCGTCACCGACAATCGCTTCAATGTGTTCGCGACAGCCGGCGGTACGCCGCGCGTCATCATGAATTCGCATTTCGACACGGTGCCGCCGTGGTTCGGGTTCTCCGAGGACGCCGAATTCATCTACGGCCGCGGCGCGTGCGATACGAAGGGCATCATCGCGGCGATGATCGCGGCCGGTGAGCGGCTTCGCGCGCGCGACATCCGCGACTTCGCGTTTCTGTTTGTCGTCGGCGAAGAGACCGACTCGATCGGCGCGAAACAGGCCAACATCGAATTCATCGACGTCGGATCGGAATACGTGATCGTGGGTGAGCCGACGGAGTCGACGTTCGCGCACGCCTCGAAGGGCGCGTTCACCTGCGTGGCACGGTTCGAGGGGATCGCCGCGCACTCGGCCTACCCGGAACGGGGCGACTCCGCGATCAATAAGCTCGTCGCCGCGATCGCCGACATCAATCGCGCGGACTGGGGCACGCACGAAGTCCTTGGCAAAGCCACGGTCAACGTCGGCGTGATCCGTGGCGGCGAAAAAGCGAACATCATCCCGGCCAGTGCCGAGGCGGAGATGATTTTCCGGATTGTGAGCGAGCCGGAGGAGGTGCGTGTCAAGCTCGACGCGCTCCTCCGGAAACACGGCGGCGGAATTCTGCGGAGCCATGGCAATCCGCCGCAGTTCATGACCGTGCCCGATGGAGCAAAGTCGACCGTGGTCGCGTTCAACACCGACGTGCCGCATCTGAAAGCCCTCGGCAAGCCGCTGTTGTTCGGTCCGGGATCGATTCTGGATGCTCATGGTGAACGCGAACGTATCCGGAAGATCGACCTCATCGACGCGATTGCAACGTACGAGCAGACCGTCACGACACTCCTGAATGCCTGAGATCGAGGAGTACTTGTCGATGATCGTGGAGCGCGTTTGAGGTTCACCGACTCCCACTGTCATCTCACGATGTCCGACGCCGCGGCGAATCTCGAACGTGCGCGTGCGGAAGGCGTGGTGGGGATCGTGGTGCCGGGGACGAAGCTCGATGATGCGGAACCGGCCGTGAAAATCGCGCAGCAACACGATGACGTGTGGGCGGCCGTCGGCTTTCATCCGCACGAAGCGAAGGACTGCGATGATGCGGCGTTTGCGACGATCGAGAAGCTGGCGCGTGAGGATCGTGTTGTCGCGATCGGAGAGATCGGGCTCGATTATCACTACATGCACTCGCCGCGCGAGACGCAGCGCGCAGTGTTCATGCGACATGTCGCGCTCGCGAAGTCGCTCGACCTGCCCGTCATCGTGCACAACCGCGAGTCGACGGACGACCTCGTCGAGCTGCTCACGAGCGAGGAGGCGAAGGGCGCACGCGGAATCCTGCACTCCTTCACGGAGTCGTTCGACGTCGCCAGAAAGCTCATCGACCTCGGCTACTTCATTTCGTTTTCCGGCATCGTGACGTTTCGCAGTGCCGGTCCGCTGCGTGAAGTCGCGCGAACGCTCCCGCATGATCGTGTTTTGATCGAGACGGATACTCCTTATCTCGCGCCTGTGCCGTTTCGCGGACGCGACAACGAGCCTGCGTTCGTGATCAAGATCGCGGAACTGCTGGCGACGTTGTGGGGACTGGGCATCGAGGAAGTCGCGGCGCGGACCACCGCAAATTTCGAGAGCGCCTTCGGCGTTAGACTGCGATCGTGACCACCGCGCCCGACCTTTCCGTCGTCTTCCCCGTTTACAACGAGGAAGAGAACGTTCCGATCCTGCTCGACGAAATTGCGCGGGCGCTCGACGGCAAAGGGTGGACGTACGAGATGGTTGCGGTCGACGACGGAAGCGCCGATCGCAGTCTCGAGGTCCTTCGCAATCTCAAGGCGAAGTATCCGACGCTGCGCATCATCACGTTCGAGAAGAACAGCGGACAGACTTCCGCACTCGATGCCGGATGGCGCGCGGCCCGCGGGCGATTCGTCGTCTCACTCGACGCCGACCTGCAGAACGATCCCGCCGACATCCCGAAGATGATGAAGGAGCTCGAACGCAGCGGGTCCGACATGGTCATCGGCGTGCGTGTGAATCGGAAAGACACGTGGAGCCGGCGGATGCAATCGAGAATTGGCAACTCCGTGCGTAACTGGATCACGGGAGATCGCATCACCGACACGGGATGTTCGCTGAAGCTGGCCAGGCGCGAGGCGATCGAGCCGGTGCGACTGTTCACGGGGATGCATCGATTCCTGCCCACGCTCGTGCGTTACGCGGGATTCAAGGTTGTCGAGATGCCGGTGAATCATCGGGCCCGTCAGTTCGGCGTGTCGAATTACGGCGCGATGAATCGCGCGTTCAAGGGGCTCGCCGACTGTCTCGCGGTCCGGTGGATGAGTAGTCGCAACCTCAATTACAAGATTCGCGAGGAGATTTAGTGCGATATGTCATCCTGAGCGCCGCAGAGCGCGCGGGATCTGGGGGACGGAACGCGCCACCGCCCAGATCCTTCGCCATATTCGCGGCGTGAAGGATGACTTGAACGACATGCCCGGCCATTTTCTCGATCCGCGCACCTGGCACTGGGACACGCTCGCGCTTCTCGGCTTCTGCGGGCAGGCGTTGTTCGCGTCGCGATTCATCATCCAGTGGATCGCGTCGGAGCGGAAAAAGCGGAGTCACATCCCGGTCCCGTTCTGGTGGCTGTCTCTGTTCGGCGGCGCGATCGTGACGATTTACGGTCTCCTCCGCCGCGACCCCGTGATCATCCTGGGGCAGGCACCCGGCTTGATTGTCTATGCGCGGAACCTCGTGCTGATTTATCGCCATGCTGAACAAAATCCAACGGACGACGCTGCTCCAGATCGCGCGTGACTCGATCGCCGCGGTACTGGAAGGCCGGCGTGCCGACCTGACGCAATACACGCTCGACGACGATCTCCGCCGCCCCGCCGGGGCCTTCGTCACGCTGAACGATCGGGATGGGGAGCTGCGCGGATGTATCGGCTCCATCGAACCGGTCGCGCCGCTTTTTCAAGCGGTGTCATCCAGCGCAGTCAGCGCCGCGGTTCGGGATCCAAGGTTTCCGCCGGTCAAACGGGATGAGCTGCCGAGCCTGCACCTGGAGATTTCGGTCATGGGCCCGATCATGGCCGTCAAAGATGTCAACGAGATCGAGGTCGGCCGTGACGGACTCATCATCAGGCGGGGACACAACGCCGGTCTCCTCCTCCCTCAGGTGGGGACCGACTACGGTTGGGACCGCGAGACGTTCCTGTCTCAAACGTGCGTGAAGGCTGGACTTCCGCCCATCGCCTGGAGGTCTCCTGACACCAGAATTGAGCGGTTTTATGCCGAAGTTTTCGGCGAGTAAACCATTGATTCTGCAGCTGTTGTCAGTGTTTACAGCAAACTCGCAATAACATCCCCACCGAGGGCGTTGTGGGGGTCGATGCCGAAGAACCAGAGCGTTCGAGAACGTGTGTCTACCCGGGTGGCGAAGGGGCGTCAGGCCCTCCAGCGCAAGCCGCTGCTGCGCTTCCTGGGCGGCCGCGGTGCTGCCACGCTGCTGGTTGGCGCTGCGCTGTCTCTCGGCGGTCTTTCGGACGCCATGAGCCATGTCCATTTTCTCGTGCTCAAGGATCTGGACGCCGTTCGCGTCATCCGGCAGGGCGGGCGGAAGGACAAGGTTCTCGCCAGGTGGAGCGGCACATTTACCGGCAATGCGGTCTACAAGCTCTCGCAGCTTCTGCCGGACCGCTATGTCTCGCGCCGCCTGTCGCTTTTCGACGACCGCTGGGTTTCCGGCGATACGCTGATGAATCCGGGCTCGCATGTGCACGGGAACGTATTCGTCGAGGAGATGACGCGCATCAATGACGCGATTCATCGCGGTTTCTTCAGCGCCTCGATGCCGTACGGCGACATCATTCACGCCAAGGCCGCGAAATACGACGTCGATCCGCTTCTCGTCGCGGCCGTGATCGAGCAGGAGTCGAAGTTCAGCCACATGGCGCGGTCGCAGGTCGGCGCGCGCGGTCTCATGCAGCTCATGCCGAAGACCGGCCGCTGGATGGGCGCGTCGGATCTGTACGATCCGGAGCAGAACGTCGACGCCGGCGTTCGGTACATCAAGTATCTGCAGAGCCGGTTCGACGGCAACCTGCGCAAGACGATCGCTGCGTACAACGCCGGCGAGGGCAACGTGCGCCGCTACAACGGCGTGCCGCCGTTCCGCGAGACGCAGCAGTACGTGAAGCGCGTCCTCTCCAACATCGACAAGCGGAACAGGCAGTTGAAGGGCTGGGAAAAAGTACAGGAACAGGGTGGCGGTGTGGCGTCCGAGCCCGATGGTTCGCTGACCATCCGCTGACTGTGACGGGCGGTTTCGACCGCCCGTTTCTTTTCAATGATTTGACTGGCGCCCGCCTCTGCGTTAACGTTCACTTGAACAACTGTCGTAAAGCACCTGGGAGGGGATGATGGTTTGTGTGCGTAGGGTGGCTCCCGTACTCCTGCTCTTGGTGACGATTCCTCTGTTCGCCGCCGACAAGGCGAAGTCGAAGAAAAAGAGCGAAACGTCATCGCGTCCTCCGCGCGAGCTTCATCTCGTGCGTGGGCATTGGACGCCGTACAACCCTCCTGATCCGGCGACCTATCCGCCGACCTCGAAGACTTACGAGATCAAGCAGGGCGACACGCTGTCCGGAATCGCGCGCGCGCAGTACAGCAACGCGTATCTGTGGCCGCAGATCTGGGAGGCAAACACCTGGATCACCGACGCGCACTGGATCTATCCCGGCGACGTTCTCCTTCTGCAGGGCGAAGGCGCGAATGCGGCCGTGAGCACGCAGACGACCACGGGCTCGAGCACGACCGGGAGCGGCACCGGCAAGACTGGCACCGGCACGGGAACAACAACAGGCACCGAAGGCCAGACCGGTCAGTCCGCGCTCGGCCCGATCGTCGCTTCGGAAGTTCATCGCGAAACGCCACCGGTTCCCCTCGGCGCTGAAGCGGATGTCTATTGCTACGGTTACATCGGCGATCCCAGCGAGCCGATGCCGAACTCGGTCCAGGGATGGGAAGACGTCGAGGTCCGTTCGTCGCCTGGTGAAGGCGAGCAGCCGTCCGGATCGTTCGGAGATCTCATCTACATCGACGGCGGAACTTCGACGGGACTCGTCGCCGGCGAAACGTACATGGTCGTCGAGCGCGGAAATCCCGTCATGCATCCGCGCACCGGCGAGTTGATCGGACAGGACTACCGCTACATCGGTCAAGTGAGGATTCTCTGTGCCGACGACACCCGCTCGCGCGGCATGATTACGCAGAGTTGCCGGGAGATTCACATCGGCGCGAAGCTCAAGCCGATGCCGCAGCTGCCGATTCCGATCGCGCGCATCCCGGACAATCCCGGATTCTGCGACACGCCGACGGGGCGCTCCGCCGGTTACATCATCGACTCTCAGGAATGGTACGAAGCCCTCGCCGACGGCAACCTCGTCCAGGTCAACCTCGGCCACGACGACCAGATTCAGCCCGGCGACTTCCTGACCGTTTATCGCGACAACCCGGGACAGCCACGCCAGGTCGTCGGCGAGATCGGCATCCTGACAACGCAGAGCCACACGGCGACGGGCCGCATCGTCGCTACGCGTTACGCGATGCAGATCGGCGATTCGGTCGAGGCGAGATAGGTGGAGTGTCGGCCGATGACGGCCGCCGCTCCACTTTTGCTATGATCGCGCGTCCGGGTCCATAGCTCAGCGGTTAGAGCTACCGGCTCATAACCGGCAGGTCCCAGGTTCGAATCCTGGTGGACCCACCAAGAGGGATGATTCCAGTCACTACTGTATCGGCGAAATGTTGCAGCGTGCGGCGGCGGAGACAATCCGTTCTGCAAAGGCGTTCCGACCACGGAACGCCTTTTTTGTTTTTGAGGAGAGTGATTTGAGCAATGACGTCGACAAGTTGTGGGAGCTGCAGACGGTGATGTCGCAGCTCGGCGAGCGCGAGAAACTGATGGCCGTCAAACCGGAGAACTTCGCGGCGATCGACGAGGAGTACCGGTCGGCGAACGACGAGATGACGCGCCTCTCCGAGTCGCTCGAGCAGATGGCGAAGGAACGGAGGCGCGTCGACGGCGAGCTGTCCGATCAGCAGGAGCTGCTCAAGAAATATCAGGGGCAGCTCATGCAGGTGAAGAACCAGCAGCAGTACGCGGCGGCGTGGAAAGAGATCGACGCGGCCCGCAAGCACGTCAAGGAGCTCGAGGACTCGTCGCTGAAGAGCATGGCCGAAGCCGACGAAGTGCAGAAGCAGCTCGACGAGCGGAATGCCGGGCACGGCGATTTGAAATCGCGCTACGACCGCGCTCATGACGAGTGGCAGTCCTCGCTCGGCGACCTGCGCCAGGAAGCCGCGGGGCTCAAGAAACAGGCCGAGGCGATCGAGGCGCAGTTGCCGCCGCGTCTTCGCGACGAGTTCCACAAGATTCTGCGTCAGCGCCACAACCTCGCCGTCGTTCGCGTCTTCAACGAATCGTGCACGGCCTGCCGCTCGCGCGTCCGTCCCGCGCTGGTGCAGCAACTGAAACGCGGTGAGCTGGTCTACTGCGAAGGCTGTCACCGCATCCTCTTCCTGGAGAAATCTCAACACTGAAGATCATGGCGTGGGTCGATGGCGCTTCGCGCGGGAACCCCGGCCCGTCCGGCTACGGCGTGTTCATGAAAACCGGCGCCGGCGACGTCATCGAAATCTCCGGCTTCCTGGGCACCACGACGAACAATGTCGCGGAGTACTCCGGCTTGCTCGAAGCGCTCGCGGTCGCGGAACGAGAAGGGGCCGACGACGTCGAGATCATCTCGGACTCCGAGCTGCTCGTGAAGCAGATGCTCGGCTCGTATCGCGTCAAGCATCCGAATCTGGTTCCGATGCACAGGCGTGCCCGCGGGCTGGCGAGCAAGTTCGATCGATTCTCGATCCGGCATACGTTGCGCGCGGGAAACAAAGAGGCGGACCGGCTCGCAAACGCGGCTGTCGATCGCGGAGAGGGGCGTGCCGAGGAGCGCCGGCGCGGCGATGCTGGGGCCTGAGGAGATTCGCGCAAACCTTGCGCAAGTCGAGGCCCGCGTGCGCTCGGCATGCGAGCGCGCCGGACGCGAGCGCGGCGACGTGACACTCGTTGCCGTCACGAAGACCTTTCCTGTCGAAGCGGTGAGCGCCGCGATTGCAGCAGGCGCGACCGACGTCGGCGAGAACAAGGTTCAGGAAGCGCGTGACAAGAAGCCGATCGCGGTCGGTCACGCCCGCTGGCATCTCATCGGCCATCTGCAGTCGAACAAGGCAAAGGACGCCGTTCGCATCTTCGACGTGATCCAGACGATCGACACGATCCCGCTTGCCGAGAAAGTCGCAAAGGCGGCATCGGCGGCGAACAAGCGCCAGGAAGTGCTGCTCGAGGTCAACATCGGACGCGAGCCGCAGAAGGCGGGCGCCGACCCTTCCGGAATCGAGACGCTGGCGGCGGCAGTTGCGCGAATCGATGAGTTGTCGCTGACCGGTCTGATGACCATCCCTCCTGCGGGCGACGAACGCTCCGCGCGCGCATACTTTGCGGAGATGCGGAAGATGCGTGACGCGCTCGGGCTCGATCATCTGTCGATGGGAATGACCGACGACTTCGAAGTGGCAATCGAAGAAGGGGCCACGATCATCCGAGTCGGCCGCGCCATTTTCGGGAGCCGCGGATGATCGTCCTCTCTACGATTTACCAGATCATCGACGGCTTTCTCGACTTCATCCTGATCGCGATCCTGGTCTGGGTGATCCTGTCCTGGATCAGCGCGTTTTCGCAGCGCAGCAGTGCGCGCTGGCGTTACCGGCGCATCTTTTCGTTTCTCGAGACGATCGAGCATTTTCTGCGCGTGTTTCTGTCTCCGATGCTGCGGCTGGCCCGCAAGATCGTCCCGCAGCGAATCATGCCGCGCGAGTGGGCATTCCTCGACCTTTCGCCCCTGATTCTGTCGATTCTCATCATCCTTCTGCGCGCCGTTCTGGCCTGGGCCTTCAGCCGTATACTGTTCTCAACTGTGACGGGAGGGTGACGATGAACCTGACGCCGCTGGACATCCAGAAGCAGACGTTCTCGAAGAGCTTCAAGGGCTACCACCTCGACGAAGTCCGCGCTTACCTCCACCTCATCGCCGAAGAGATCGAGCGCCTCGTGCGCGACGTCGACCGGCTGTCCCGCGAGAACGCGATGCTCCGCGAGGACCTCGACGACCACTCGCAGCGCGAGCGCATCCTGAAGGACACGCTTCTCTCCGCGCAGAAAGTCTCCGAAGACGTTCGGGCCAACGCGCGCAAGGAAGCGGAGCTGATCGTAAAAGATGCGGAGCTGCTTTCGGAGCGTCTCATTACGCAGGCGATGGATCGCGTCGCCGAGCTGGAGCGCTCGATCCAGGACCTGAAGGTGCAGCGCAAAGCGACGCGCAACAAGGTCCAGGGAACGATCGATACCGTGCAGCAGCTGCTCGCGCTCGACGCCGAAGAAGAGGCGAACGACCTGCCGATCACGACGATGTTCCGCGCGCAAAAACAGCAATGAGCCTTCGCCCCGCGAGCGGGGAGAAGGTGGCGCTGAGCTGTCGAAGGGCCGGATGAGGGGATGCTCCTAGTCCGCAACCTCTCTCAGATCGCAACGCCTTCCGGCTCGTCGGGCGTACGCGGTCTCGCCATGCGCGAACTGCTCGTCATCGACCGAGCAGCGATTGTCGTCGACAACGGCCGCTTCGCATTCGTGGGACGCGAGACCGATGTCCCGAGCGACATGAAGTTCGACGAAGACGTCGACGCGCACGGCGCAACCGCGCTCCCCGGGTTCGTCGACTCGCACACGCACATTGCGTTTGCCGGCTACCGCGAGTCCGAATTCAATCGCCGCCTGCGCGGTGAGACATACGAGCAGATCGCGGCGTCCGGTGGCGGAATCGCGTCGTCGGTTCGCTCCACGCGTTCCGCGTCGGAAGACGATCTCATCGCCAACATCCTGGCCCGATCGAAAACGATGGCGCGCTACGGCACCACGACGGCCGAAGCGAAGAGTGGATACGGATTGAACAAGGCGGATGAGCTCAAGCAACTGCGGGCGATCCGCAGCGCCGGATCGCAGTCGGCCGTTCGCCTCGTGCCGACGTGTCTCGCCGCGCACGACTTTCCGCCGGAGAGTCGCGGCAGCGAAGCGGCGCGCGAGAGCTGGGTATCGACGATCATCGGCGAGATCCTGCCCGACGTCGCATCGCAAGGTCTGGCGACGTTCTGCGACGTCTTCATCGAGCGCGGCGTGTTCACTCGCGACCAGGGCGACCGCGTCCTGCGCGCCGGCAAAGCCCAAGGCATGGTGCCGCGCCTTCACGCCGACGAGTTGAGCGACACCGACGGCGCATCCCTCGCGGCCGAGCTCGGCGCCGCGTCGGCCGATCATCTGATGTACATCTCCGATCGCGGGATTCAGGCTCTGGCCCGATCGAACACCGTGGCCAATCTTCTTCCGGCGACGAGTTTCTTCCTGATGTCGGATCGTTACGCGCCGGCGCGGCGTCTCATCGATGCCGGCGCGATCGTGTCGTTGTCGACGGACTGCAATCCCGGCACATCGATGACGGAGTCAATGCAGATCGCGATTCAGCTGGCCACCCTGCAGATGAAGATGACGGTCGAGGAATCGATCACCGCGGCGACGCTCAACGGTGCGCAGTCGCTGCGGCTCGCGAACGAGACCGGCTCGATCGAGAAGGGGAAGCGCGCCGACTTAATCCTGCTCGACGCGCCGAACTACCTGCACCTCGTCTATCACTTCGGGGTCAATCTTGTGACGGCGGTTTATCGGGATGGCCGGCGAGTCGCGTAGAACTCGCTGATCTTCGCCCACAATTTCTCACCGATCGCATGACGGCATTCGTGCGTGCAGCCGGCGACATGGGGCGTGAGGATCAGGCGCGGATCGTCCGGAAACGAAGAAGCCGGCGGTTCGGGATCGAATACATCCATCGCCAGGCCGCCGAGGTGACCTGACGCCAGAGCGTCGAGCGCCGCGTTCTGATCGATGATCTCGCCGCGTGCCGCGCTGATCAGGATCGAGCCGCCGCGCATCTTCGCCAGCTGTTGTTTCCCGATCATCCGGCGTGTTTCCGCGGTCAGCGGCACGTGCAGCGTCACGATGTCGCTCGACGTGAGCAGCCGATCGATGGACTCGACGCGCGTGGCGCCGCGAGCGATGATCTGCGCGTCCGACAGATACGGGTCGTACGCTCCGACTTCCATCGAGAACGCCCGGGCGAGCCGCGCCACGCGCATCCCGACCTGCCCGAGTCCGATGATGCCGAGGCGGAAGTGGCGGAGCTCGTGGCGGGTGGCGCAGTCGTCACGGGGCCATTTCCCGGCAGCGACTTCGCGCGTGTAGAACGGAATCGTGCGCGTCAGCGACAGCATGTAGCCGATCACCAGCTCGGCGACGGCGTTCGCGTTCTCGCCGGGAAGGCTGATGACGGTGATGCCTCGCTCGCGTGCGGCCGCATCGTCGATGTTGTCGGTTCCGCTCGTCCCCTGGGCGATGACTTCGAGCTGCGTTGCGGCGTCGATCACCCGGCGCGACACTTTGCTGTATGCACGCGTAACAAGCACGTGCGCGTCCGCCACGATCCCGGCGAGGTCATCCTCGGACCGCACGGGTTTGACGGCGACGTCGAAATCGTGTTTCGCGAGATCGGCGACCCGCGGGTCGATGTCCGCAGCGATGAGCAGCTTCCTCTTCATCGATGCAGTTTAGACTTGCACCGATTGGCAGCACGACTCCGTAAGCATTTTCTCGCCGTCGCCACCGTCGCCGCGTTCCATTTCATCTTCTTCTTTCCGGTGATGTTCATGGGACGCGTGGTGTCGCCGAACGACGTCTTCTACAACTACCAGCCGTGGGCGACGTACCGGCCGGCATCGCTGCCGCGCATTCAGAACACGCTGTTCAACGATCCACCGACGGCGTACCTGCCGCTGATGTCGCTCGTCGCGAACGGGTGGGACGCGTTTCACTGGAATCCGTTTGTCGGCAGCGGGATCCCCGGATTCGGTTCTTCAGGCGCGGCCGTCCTTTCGCCGTTCGTGCTGTTGCCGGCGCTGATCGTGCCGATGCCGTGGGTGTACACGGCGATGCTGCTGCTCAAGCTGAACATCGCGTTCTGGTTCGCGTACGCGTGGCTGCGCGAGGAGCGCATCGGCAAACGCGGCGCGGCGATCGGCGCGATCGTGATCGCGGCGTCGGGCATCTACACCGTCCGCTGGCTCTGGCAGATCACGAATGCGACGGCGCTCTATCCCGCGCTGCTTTGGATCGTGCGGCGGACATTCAATCGGAAGCGGACGTCGATCGCGCTCGTCGCGCTGATCACGCTGTCGTATGCGCTCGCTGGATTTCCGGCGGCGATGGCGTACGGGGCGTATGTGGTCGTGCTGTATGCGCTATATCTGTTTGTGGAGGACAGGCGCCTTCGCCTGTCCGGACAGGCGAAGGCGCCTGTCCTCCACACACTTGCGGGGTTGCTCCTCGGCCTGCTTGTCGCCGCGCCGTCTCTGGTCCCGTTCATCCAGTTCATCCGGCGCAGCGGTTACCTCGATCTGCGCGCGAAGGCGACGGAGTTCGTCTACCCACTCCACCATTGGCGCAACTTCATCGACCCCATGCGCCACGGCAATCCGGCGGAGAAGAACTGGATCGGTGATCCGTCGCTACCGATCAACAACTTCATCGAGGCGACGATTTACGTCGGCCTGATCACGATCGTGCTGGCAGCGATTGCGATCGTCGCGCGACAGCGAGCGAAATGGTTCTGGCTGGCGATGACGATCGTCATCCTCGCCGCGATGTTCGGTCACGCGCACTTTCTCGGCCTGCTGCCGGGGCTCAAGTACAGTCCGCTCGAACGCCTGGCGCTTCTACTGCCGATCCCGGCGGGCTTTCTGGCGGGAACCGGCGCCGCGTTCGTTGCCCGCCACGTGCGACGTTTCGCAGCCGTGGCCACGCTGATCCTCGGCGCAGCGGTCTCGGCGGATCTGGCGATGTTCGCCGCGAGTTTTCACCCGTACCTTCGCCCGATCGAGACCGAGGTTCCGGTCACGCCGACGATTCAGTACCTGCAGCACGATCGCAAGCCATTCCGATTCGTCGCATTCCTCGGCTACATGTGGCCGAACTCCGCCGAGCTTTTTCGGATCGAGGACACGTCCAGCCATTTCGGCTCGGAGGCTGCCTATCGGCGGCTGTTGAAGCGGATCGACTCGCAGTCGTGGCTCGGTCAATCGACGGTGATCACGTTCAACAGCCTGTCGTTCAATTTCCGCGATCCGCTCGTATCGATGCTCGGCGTTCGTTATCTGCTCGAGCATCGCGCGATCGACATCGTGAAGTGGACGATTTTCGGCGCGACGATCCCCGGCGCGAAGGAGACCGGCGCGATGCGCGTGTTTCCCGGTCGGGTCGTGCAGCGAACGATCACCGTCGATGCTGAACCGTTCTGGGCGATTGAGCTGCCAGTCAGCGTCGAGCGGACGTTCGGCGTCGCGCCATCGCTCCACGTCGACCTGTTGAAGGATGGGCGGGTGGTGTGGTCGCGCATCTACGCGGCGAGCGATGTCGAAGCGATGCACAAGGTCTACGTGCCACTGCGCGCATTCGCGCGACTCGGCGAGACGGTTACGCTGCGTGCGCAACCGCAGGGCATGATCGTCAGTCTGCTCAAAGGCGGCCCACAGATCTACTACGGTCGCGTCACGATTCCCCTGATCTTCGATCGCGAGCTGCCCGACGGCCGGATCTTCCGCAACCTCGCCGAAGTGCCGCGGTTTCACGCCGTGACGAAATTGCGGAAGTTGAATGCCGAGGAGTTTCTCGCCACGAAGGACATCGACTTCGCCGACGAGTCGGTCATCACCGACGATCCAATTTTCCCTCCGGCAGCGATCGCAACCGACGCGCGCGTCCAGCTCGTGAGTTACAAACCGGCCGAGCAGCGGATCCGCACGGACGCTTCGGGGACGATGTTCCTGGCGTCGTCGGAAAAACTCACGCCCGAACTTCGCATCAAGATCGACGGGAAAACAACACGGCCCGTCGAGATCAACACGATGTTCGCGGGCGTCGTCGTGCCCGGCGGGCATCATGAAGTGATTTTCGAGCGACGGATCGGCCGTGGCTGGTGGCCTTCGGCGATTCTTGCCGCGCTGGCGATCATCGTGATCGGCGCCGCGGAAGCTACTTCGGCGCTGCGACGATGATGATCTGATACGCGAACAGCGATTTCCACAGCCGAGTGATGATGGTCAGCACTTGCTCGCCGAGTCGCAGCAGCGGTTCCGGCGTGTAGCGGCCGATGATCAGGCGCAACGGAACCGACGATCCGCTGACCGCCATGACGCGGAACCCAGCGTTCTCGATCTCGCGACGGATCGTACGCATCGTGTAGAAGCGCAGATGCGTGTTGTCGAGGATCCCGCGCTCCCGATACTCGAACACGCCGAACAACAAGCCGAGGCGCACGGTGATGTTTGCGATGTTCGGGACGGACACGAAGAGAAAACCGCCCGGAGCAAGCGAGAGGCGCACGAGGCGCAGAACGGCGGGTGCGTCGCGGAGATGCTCGAGCACATCGGCGAGCACGATCGCATCAGCGGTGGGCGGCAGCCGCTTCACGGTCTCGAGATCGGTGATCAGCGCCTGATCGAACCGGCCGCGCAGATCGACAAGGCAGTCGGTCTGATATTCGAATCCGAGCGTCCGGCGGAAGTGGTCGCGTACCGCGGCGCCCAGCTCACCGCCGGCCGCGCCGAGGTCGAGGAGAACACCGCCGCGCTTCGCGTATCGGCGGATGAGACTGATCAGGATCCGATGGCTGCTGCCCTCGAAATCCTTGAATGTGTAGACGTTCGGCATTCGATGGTTACGGATGCACGTTGCCGAAGGTCCCGACGTTTTTCAAGCTGAATGAAAACTCCCAGGTCAGGTCGGGCTGCACGCCGCGCGCGGTGTAGTTGAGGAATCGGCGCGGACCGAAGGAGATGCCGTAACACGAGCCCGTCCACCCGAAGATGTAGCGCTGTTCGAGAAATTGCTTTTGTGTGGCGTCGTAATTCATCAGCACGTCCATGCGAAGTTTGTCGCGAAGCACAAAGCCGCCGGTGCTGATCCGAAACTGGCTCGAGCCGCCCAGCTGGGTGGAGGGGTCCTTGAATGTCGCGAACCACGTCAGGGCGAGGTATTTGTCCGAGTTCTTTCCGGTGCCGAGCAGGTTCGCGGAGAGGCTCGTCTGATCGACCTGGTGCGAGACATTGCCGAACGTCGTGTTGGCGTCGACCGTGATGGCCTGATACGGGTTGACGCGCAGCGTAGCCACGAGCGGCGTGAAGCGTTGATTGAGCGTCGTGCCCACGGTTGTTCCGGTCGTGCCCGTCGACCCGGTCGTGAACGGCTTGTCGAGGGACACCGTCTGTTGGAGGCTGAGTGACATGACCTCGCGCGCTGAGCCGCTCGTCGGGGATGGGGCCGGAGTCGGTGTCGTCGCCGTCGTTGTGGCGGGCGTGGCCGTCGAGGTGCCGGTCGCCGTCGTTGTCGTGGCGCCCGTCGTCGTCGTTGTCGCGGTGCCGGGCGTCGTTGTTGTCGTGGTGCCGGTCGCCGTCGCCGCGCCCGTCGTCGTCGCCGGTGCGGCCGAAGCCGCGGGGTGCGCCGGCGGCTTCGGCGCTACTTCCTTGCCGATGAGCCGCTGGGTCAGTGAGTACGTGACCGAGTCGCGCACTGTCGGCAGGGTGGGGGAGTCGACCGTGTCGAAGCGGATGATCTTGTCGCTGTTCGACACGTTCGTCGTGTAGACGTATTGAACCCTCGGCTCGATGACGTGTTTGAATCGCGAGAATCCGCCGAAGCCGGTATTGAAAATGTGTTCGACCGAGGGTCCGACGAACTCGACCTGACCCTGCCCGTAGAAACGGTTCACGGCGTTGCCGGTCGGCAGCGTTGGCGCAGCGGGATTGTCACCCGGGCCAATACTCGCCGAGTAGTACGTGTCGCGGACTGAAACCTGCGGACGGAGCGAGAACCAGGCCGGCGTCCGAAGCTGCAGTGACAAGGTCGGGAAGACGTCCGATCGGAAGTAACCCGTATTCGACGTCTGGTTCAACTGGCCGGTGAGCGCACGCTCGAACGCGCTCATGAGCAGGTGCGACGCCGACGACTCCATCGAGAAATAGACGGGAGTCCCGAGCACGCGCTGCGGATACATGCGGAACTGCAGTGAAGGCAGCTGCTCGAATCGCTGTTCCTGCGTCGACAGCAGGATCTCGCGGCGATCGGTGAGGATGTTGATCGAGTATCGCGAACGGTTCTTTGTCAGGTACGCCGACGAATAGATGTTCGACAGCGTATGAATTCGAGGATCGCGGTCGAACTGTCGGAAGAAATCGAGATCGGAGAAATCTTCGACGTCGATGACTCCGCGGAATCCGCCCGGAAGATTGTCCTGCGCATGCTGATAGCGATACCGCCAATGGATCTCGGCACCCGTGGCGTTCGGAGTGTCGGGGTTCAGTTCCGGGTGCGGATCGCGGACGACATACGTGTACAGATCGCCGAGCTTGACGTTGTCGGAGGGGCGATACCGAACGTTGATGCCGGCGCCGAAGTAGCCGAGGCTGCTGATGTCCGCGTTGACCGTCGCATCGGCCGAGTCGCCGAACGGGATGAAGTACGCCGTCTCCAGTCGTGGACCGAAACGTCCCGACGAGAGCACCAGTCGCGGGATGAGAAAGCCCTGACTGCGGTCGCTCTTCGTCGGCCAGATCAGCCGCGGCGCCCAGAACAGCGGGCCAAAGCGTGTGTGAAACGACACGTTCTGCATGTGCGCGTAGTCATCGAGCGTGATGCGTGCTTTCTTGAGGCGTAGCGACCACGCCGGCCTGTCGAGATCGCACGACGTGAACATGCCGTTCGTCATTACATACGTGTCTTCGTCGACCTTCTCGATCTGGTCGCCGGAGAAATACATCGACGGCTCCATCGCGCCGGTGGCGTGGAAGAACGTCCCCGTTTTGCTGTCGAGGTTGTAGAGCGCGCGCGTCGCCGTGATGCGCGTCGGACCCTGATCGATGACGACGTTACCTTCGGCCGTGACGTCCTTTGTCTTCGGGTTGTACGTCAGCTTGTCCGCGCGGATCTTGATGTCCTGATACTCGACGTGGACGTCGCCCTCGAACACGCCGTAGTTTTCGCGCTCGCCTTCGACCTTTCCTCCCGGCCCGATGGTGATCTTCACGTTTCCGCCGCCCGGTTTCGGTCCGGGGACGAACGTGAATTTCGAGAGGGGCTTCTGCGC
>DASVHS010000142.1:0-2807 GCA_036382495.1 Thermoanaerobaculia bacterium
CGGAGTTCAGGCCGCCTGTTTCGCTGTCGGTCCAGCGCTGCACCGTTCCCGCGTCGACGTCGAGCGCGTACACATCGTTCGGCGACTTCGCCGACTGCATGCTGAAGCCGAGGAGGTGGCCGTTGGCGTGCCAGCGAAGACGGCCGAGGACGGCGTAAGGAAGTTTCGGGCGAAGGAGGGGGTGGCCGTTGAGATCGACGATGTGCAGAATGCCGGCGCCGTTCTCGTTCGACGAATACGCGATACGGGTACGAGGCTCGTCGAGTGCGAACGCGTCGACGTCCCATTGTTCGTGCGAGACGACCTGCTTCGTGCGATCGGCGAGATGCATCCTCACGAGCTGCGCGAACTCGGATGCTTCGTCGGACGTGAACCAGATGTCGTTGTCATCCGCGGAGAAATGCGGATCGGAGTACGCGACCGTCGGTGATGTTTTCGGCGTGAGCAACGTCTTCGCGCCACCAGTCACGTCGACGAGATAGATCTGCGACTCGTTCGCGGAGATCTCGTTGACGACGATCATCTTCGCGTCGTCGCGCGAGAAGTCGGTGGCCACCCATCCCCCACCCTCGACCTGCAGCACCATGCGCGCGCTCTGCGGATTCGACGGATCGACGATCCAGATGTCGGTGTCGTTGCCGTTCCGCTTCGTCGACGAATATGCGAGCCACTTTCCGTCTCGCGACCACGCGCTGGCGAGGTTGCGCGACTTGCCGTCGGTGAGAAGCGTGAGGTCGCCGGTCGGGACGTCGAGGCGATAGAGCTGGAAGAACTCGTTGCCGCCGGTGTCCTTCTCGATCACGATCGTGTTCGGGTCGTGCGGCCGGTACGAGCCGCCGTCGACACGGTCGGGGAAGAACGTAATCTGCTTTCGATCGCCCCCGGGCATCTTCACGACATGAAGCTGCGTCGCGTCGGCGAACCTCGTGCTGATCAGCACTTCGGGACGAATCGGATTCCAGTCCTCGAGATTCGCGGTCCGGTAATCGAGATACGCATGGACCTTCTCCACCAGCTGCGGCGGGAAGTCGGGAACGTTCTCGACGACGAGATTCGCAGGGGCGGCGGCGAAGACGGATGCGGCGGAGAGGAGTGCGAAGGCGAGCAGACTCGCCTTCATCATTCGCTCTCCATCATTTCGTCGGGGATGTCGAAGTTCGACCAGACGTTCTGCACGTCCTCGTGATCGTCCAGCGACTCCATCAGCCGCATCATCTGCTTCGCTTTCGTGTCGTCGAGCGTCACGGGATTCTTCGCAATCTGCCCGAGCTTCGCTTCGATCGTCGCGATCTTGTTCTTCTCCAGCGCCAGACGCACCTGCTCGAAGCTCTCAGGCGACGTGTAGATCTCGAATGCGTCGCCGAACGACAGGAGATCGTCCGCGCCGGCTTCCAGCGCGATCTCCATCAGCTTGTCCTCGTCCGCGGCCTTCTTGTCGACCGACAGGTAGCCCTTTCGATCGAACTGGAAGCGGACCGAGCCCGGCGTTCCCATGTTCCCGCCGTTCTTTTCGAGCATGTGGCGGATCTCGGGCGTCGTGCGGTTCGTGTTGTCCGTCATGACTTCGACCATGAGCGCGACGCCGCCCGGCCCGTAGCCTTCGTACGTGATCTCCTCGTACGACACGCCTTCGAGCTCGCCGGTGCCGCGCTTGATCGCGCGCTCGACGTTGTCCTTCGGCATGTTCGCGGCCTTCGCCTCGGCCACGGCCGAACGAAGGCGCGGGTTGGAGCTCGGGTCACCGCCGCCCATGCGCGCGGCGACGGTCATTTCCTTGATGATGCGTGTGAAGGTCTTGCCGCGCTTCGCGTCGGCAGCACCTTTCTTGTGCTTGATGGTGCTCCATTTACTGTGGCCTGACATGCCGGATGCTCCTCTTGCGCGAGTTGGAAAGAGACGGGCAGTAAGAACGCCACACGTCTCATTTTTGAGGGGCGGGATTATAACAGCGGTAACCGGTAACCGGTAACGGGCAACCGGTTTCCGGTTACCAGTTACCGGTTACCCGGTGGGATCTATTTCACATTGGCCGTAAACACTTCTTCCATCAGTCCGCGCGGACAACTACCGCTCGTGATCGTGTTGAGGCGGCTGTCGGTCCAGATCGGATGCGTGATGCCGCCCCAGGCCACGACGCCGGCGTAGTCGCCCTGCTGGTTGCCGTAGTTGATGAAGCTGCAGGGGAAGACGCCGTTGCAGTCGTGCTCGTTCGAGAGCGCGGTGGTTGCGCGGACGTTCGGACCGTACGACGCGCCGCCGTCGCTCGAGCGCGAGATGTAGAAGTCGGTCTCGTAGCGCTGGCCGGTCGTGTCGTTGCGCGTGTCGTAGAACGCCACGTTCACGACGCCGTTGGACGGGTCGACCGACAGCCACTGGTTGAAACGGTCGACGAGATACATCAGGCGATCGGTCGCCGGCTGCGGCGCCGACCAGGTCGCGCCCTGATTATCCGAATACGACGTCACGATGTCCGTTGTCGCGCCGTCGAGAGTGTCGGTCCACGAGCAGACCAGACGTCCACGATGCGCGCCCTTGCTGCGATCGACATCGCACGCCGGGTAGATGAGCGCACGGCGATTGAACTCGGCCGGAATGCCGGCATCGAACGCGATGGTCTTGTTTGCGAGCGTGCTCTGCGCACCCCACGTCGTTCCGCCGTCGAACGAACGGTTGAACTCGATGGTGTTCGCCGCGTAGTCGTTCCACGCGACGTACAACTCGCCCTTCGTTCCGACGAACGGCACCGCGCCGATCGAGCGTCCCGGTCCGTGTGGATCATCGGCGCGCGTGACCGTGAACGATGCTCC
>DASVHS010000143.1:0-9435 GCA_036382495.1 Thermoanaerobaculia bacterium
ATGAATCTGATGATCACAGTCTGCCAGCATCCATCGCACAACATTACACTTCCCGCATGGCACCTCGCGTCATCGCCGGCAGTGGTGGCAGGTCTCGCTGCTTCTGGGTGGGAGACGATCCGATGTACATCGCCTATCACGACGTCGAGTGGGGCGTTCCCGTTCACGACGACATCCAGCTCTTCGAGAAAATCTGCCTCGAGGGATTTCAGTCGGGGCTGAGCTGGCTGACGATCCTTCGCAAGCGCGAGAACTTCCGGAAAGCCTTTCGCGGATTCGATTTCGCGAAGGTGGCTCGCTTCGGCGCACGCGACGTCACGCGCCTGATGAAAGACGCGGGTATCGTCCGGCACCGCGGCAAGATCGATTCGACGATCAACAACGCCAGGCGCGCACTCGAGTTGAGGCGCGAGTTCGGATCGCTTTCAAAGTACTTCTGGAAGTGGACCGATGCGAAAGCGCTGGCGAAGGACCTGAAGTCACGCGGCTGGACGTTCGTCGGGCCGACGACCGTCTACGCATTCATGCAGGCGATGGGAATCGTGAACGATCACGCCGCGGGGTGTTGGAAGGCATAACCCTCACCCGGCGCTACGCGTCACCCTCTCCCGCAAGCGGGAGAGGGCTCTGGATGATTCGCTTCGACACCACGCCTCGCGTCGAACCCGAAATCAGCGACGCGATGTTCGTCAACACGACGGGCAGCTTGAATCCACCGGGGCACGCCAGGTAGATCGGCTCCCACACCGGATCGAACTTCTCCTTGTACTTCCGCAGTCCGCGGAAGTTGTAGAAGTACTCGCCGTGCCGGAATCCGAACGCGCCGAGGCGGGCCCAGCGCGGACCGATCGAGCGCGCCTCCAGTCCTGACAGCGGCGCCATGCCGAGGTTGAACCAGCGATAGCCCTCGCCCGCTGCCCATTGCATCAACTGCACGAAGAGATAGTCCATGACGCCGTCCGGCGCGCCGCTGCGATGACGCATCAGGTCGATCGTCAGCTCTTCGTGATGATCGTCCGCCCAGAGATTCGAGAACGCGACAATCCCGCGATCATCTTCGGCCAGCGCCAGCGGCAGCCGCTTCAGATAGTCCTCATCGAAGAAACCGAGGGAGAAGCGCTTTTCGGTGGTGTGTTTTTCGGAGAGCCATTCGTCCGATACGACGCGAAGTTGCGGAAGCAGCGCCTCGACTTGCGCGGGGGGAACGACACGGAACCGCACTCCCTCCGCCTCGACCTTGCGCGTCGTCTTGCGCAACTGTTTGCGCTCGCCGCCCTCCATCGAGAAATTCTCGAGCGGCACGCGCGCCTCTTCGCCGAGCTTCAGCAGCGTGAGGCCGAGGTCGACGTAGATCGGAAGGTTCTTCTGACGGACCTGATAGAAGACGGTCCATCCGTCGTGACGATCGGCCTCCTCGAGAAAACGCCACGCCAGTTCGCGCACCGCGGCATCGGAGCCGATCGGATCGCCCATCGCCACCCAGCTTCGCTTCTCCACTCCGTACATCAGAAACGCAGAGCGGTCCTCGTTGAAGAGCAGCGACTTGTCGCGCAGCAGCACCAGATGTCCGTTCTCCGACCACTCGTGCAGAGCAATTCTCTGCGCGCGGTCGATCTCTTCCGCCGTCGCCGGCTCGGGTCGGGCCGGCACCGGCCGCATGAGACTGCGGATCGCGAAGACGAGCGCGACGACCGCCGCCGCAACGCTGGCCCTCAAGAACCGCGGGGCGTCGGCTCGAAAACCGAAGTGCCACCAGAGGTCCGTCGAGTACGGTACGTAGCTGTACGAGAAGAACCCAAGCCACACCGTCGCCGTGATGACGAGGAAAATGGCGACGAGCCACCCGGGCGTGAACGGCTCGTCGATGAACCGCGCGCGGCGGTAGAAGTGGGCGCGGCACGGCAGAAGCGCCGCGAACGTCACGAGCAGAATCGTCGCCTCTTCGTAGTCGAATCCCTTGAGGATCGAGAACGCCGCGCCGGCGAGCAGCAACCCGAGCGACACGATGTACGCCGCGTTGATGCGTCGCTGCAATCCGCGCGCGAGAAGAAGCAAATTGACTCCGGTGATGCTCGCCAGAAGATGCGACGCCTCGACGATGGGCAGCGGCACTGCCAGACGCAGGATCTGAATCCTGTGACGCTCGGCCGGCGTCGCGCCCGACGCCAGCAGCACGACACCGGTCAGGAAGACCGCGATCGCGAAGATCTGCGGCACGAACATCGGCAACACCCGCGTCGCACCTCGACCGACACGTCCGAAGATCTCGCGATTGCGCACGATCTCGTAGCCGACGATCAGCAGCGCGGCCACGCAGAGCGGCACGAGGTAGTAGATGACGCGGAACGCGATCAACGCCGCAAACAGACCGACCGGCTGCACGACACCGGCCAGCAGCGCCAGCATCGCGGCGTCGAAGACACCGACCCCCGCGGGCAGATTGCTCGCCACGCCCATGATCTGAGCGAGCAATGACGCCGCGGCGACGGTTCCAAACGCGAGAAATCGTCCGCGCTCCGGGAACAACAGATAGAGCGCTGTCGTCATCAGCAGCCAGTCGCACGTCGAGATCGCGACCTGCGGAAACGCGACCTTCAGTTTCGGCAGCGGAAAGGACCAGCCACGGATGCGCACCGCCTCGATCGGCCGGGTCGCCGCGAGGATCAGATACGCGAACGGAATCAGAAGGAACAGCACTCCGAGCGGAATCGTCGACGCCAGCGAGAACGGCAGCGCGACCGCGGCGCGGATCGGATATGCGATCAGCACGATGCCGGCGAGCGTAAAGAACCCCAGCCACAACGTGACGACCTGGAACCCGATCACTTTCGCGACTTCCGCAGCGGTCAACCCCCACGACGTGTATAGCCGGTAGCGCAACGTGCCACCGAGGAGGCCGGAGAAGCCCACGCTGTTGTTGAAGGCGGAGCCGACGAACGACGCGAAGCTCACGCGGTGATAGCCGACGCGGCTGCTCGCGTAGCGCGTCGCCAGCAATTCTCCGAGCGTCATCAACAGATAGCTGCCCGCCGTGCAGAGCATCGCCAGCGCGATCCGAGAGTGCGACAAGTCTCCGAGCGACGCGCGCAGATCTCGGTAGCGGAGGTGGGAGAGCTCCGAGTACACGACGCGCAGCGCGATCAGAAAAATGACCGAAACAGCGACTGGCCAGAGCTTACGGATCACTTTGATGGTTACAACCTAGCCGCGCCGCTTCAGCGCGTCCAGAATGACGTGGCCGATCCGGTCATAGGCGCCGCCGAAATGGTGGCCGCCGCGAAGCGTCAGCACGACCGCGTCCCCCGCCGGAATCGACCGGCAAATCGAGTGCTTCTCGAGTGTTCCGACGACGCAGACGAGCTTGTCGCCCCACAATTTCTTTACTTCGGGCCCGAGCGAATAACGGTCCGGATTGCCGACCTTGAACGCGGTCGTCTCGGCCGGACCGAGGAGCGCGATGAGCTCGATGTCGCGTTTGAGGTCGTCGGGCAGACGATTGACCATGAACGGCAGCGCCTCCGCGCCGCGCGAATATCCAACCAGCACGACTTTCTTCCGCTGCCACTTCGTTTGATATTCGCGAATGACTTTGTCGAGATCGCTTGACGTTTCCTCCGGCGTGCGCTCGCGCGCAAAGTAAGAATTCGCGAGGATTCCGACGACGGGCATGCCCGCCTCGCGCAGGATATCGGACACTTTGACGTCGATCCGGCGCCAGCCGCCGTCGCCAGTCACGAACACGGCAAAGTACGGCGACGTCTGCGTTCCGCGCGCTTCGAAAGAAACGACAGGTACGACGCCGGGCGGCGGCGGAGCCGAAGTCATGCACGAAATAAAAAGAAGGCCCAGCGACCCGGCGACCCAGCGACCCAGCGATCCCCTCACTCCCCCCCCACCTGCGCAGTAAGCAACCCAGCGAGCGCACCGTAGTCGCGATCGAAATGATGAGACCCGCTGAGCGGCATCGGCCGCGCCACGCGAGCATCGACGTCCGTGCAGACCGTCTCTTTGTCGTCAGTTCCATACACGCAAATCGTTTTCGTTCCTCGCAATTTGTCGATCTCCGGCCGCGTCGGAACGCCGTTGCGATCTTTGAACCAGTCCGCGACTTTGAACTCGAACGTGGCCGACTTGCTCGGCGACAGCAACGCCACGAGCGCAACACGCTTTCGCACAGCATCCGGCAGCCGGGTGACTGCGAATGGCAGCACGTCCGCTCCTCGCGAATATCCGATCAGGATGACGTCGCGCCGGTTCCAGCGCGCTCCGTATTGTTCGATGATGGACGCGACATCGCGGGCAAGCACGGCTGGCTCCCGCTTTTTCCAGAAGTACTCGAGCGCGTTCAGGCCGACGACCGGCACACCGTCGAGAGCAAGCTTCTCGGAGATCTCCTTGTCGATCTTCGCCCAGCCGCCGTCACCGGAAATGATCAGCGCGAAGTAAGGCCGCGCCGTCTTCGCCCGCGCCGGAACCTCGATCAGCGGCAATGCCTGCGGGGCGGGCGGCGCGGGCTTTGCGGGTGGGGCCGGTACGGCGGAGGTCGCCAGCACCAGAGTCAAGGCTACGAGGAGACTCATCGTGCCGTACCCTACAGTACGAACCGGCGATGAATTCCAATATCGACCAACTCGTTCGCGAAATGAATCCGCGTCTCAACGACGGGAAGTGGGTCTTCTGCACGTTACCGGTGAGCATGCGACCGCCCGAGAATGCGCTCGCCGTTTTCCGGGAGACCGAGGCGACGACGGTTGTGATTTCTGCGGAGGACGCGGAGTCTCTCGATCTTCCGCCACGATATGTCGCCGCGTGGATCACGCTGACGGTTTTCTCCGAGCTTGACGCGGTCGGATTTCTGGCCGTCATCAGCCGCGTTCTCGCCGAGGAATGGATCAGCTGCAACGTGATCTCGGCGGTCCATCACGATCACCTGTTCGTGCCGTACGCCGAGGGAGCCCGGGCCGTCGAAGTCCTCCAAAAACTGCAGGCGTCACTTTTACCGTCGACGGACATCCAATGACCATGAGCCAGATTGCTCGCCTCGCGCTCGAGTTGACCGCCGACGAAGAAATCGTCGCACGCGTTCTCGCGGGTGAGACTCTGTTGTTCGAGCTGCTGATGCGCCGCCACAACCAGCGCGTCTACCGCACCGTCCGCGCAATCCTCGGCGCTGACGATGAAGCGGAAGACGTGATGCAGCAAACGTATCTCAACGCGTATTCGCACCTGGCGTCGTTCGCAGGTCACGCCCGCTTCTCCACCTGGCTCACCAGCATCGCCGTCAACGAAGCCCTCGGCCGGCGACGGAAGTCGGGGACCGCGGCGCTGCGCATCGTCAAACGAACAGGCGACGATGATCCGATTCTTCACGTTCGATCCGAGGCACCCGATCCGGAGCAACAGGTGATGACTTCCGAACTGCAGCAGCTCCTCGAACAGGGGATCATGGCGTTGCCCGAGCATTACCGTTCCGTGCTCATGCTCCGGCAGGTCGAAGGCCTGTCCACCGAAGAGACGGCGGAGTCCCTCGGCGTCTCGAGGGATGTGGTCAAGACGCGGTTGCGCCGCGCGCGGGTCATGCTGCGGCAGACGCTGATCGATCGCGCGGGCCTGACATTCGGCCGGCTGTTCGAATTTCACGCCCCGCGATGCGACCGGGTCGTTGGCGCTGTGATGCGGAAGATCGTTACGATGGATCGATGAAGTTCTCGGTCCGCCCCCGGATCCGCATCGTCGGCGACGACGGGACGATCGTGCTGGGACCGGGCAAGGCGGATCTTCTGGCGGCGATCGCGCGCACCGGCTCGATCCGCGCCGCTGCTGACGAGCTCGAGATGTCGTACATGCGCGCCTGGACGCTCGTCCGCCTGATGAACGGCGTCTTCCGCTCTACGCTGGTCGAAAAAGCGCGCGGCGGATCGGAGCAGGGCGGCGCGCGGCTGACAGAACGCGGAAGCCGCGTTCTCGAGCTGTATGAGCGGATGGCGAAGGAAGCGGAAAAAGCAGTTGCGGCGTCATGGCGGGAGCTGCGAAAGAATTTGTAGCCTGCTTCTGTGTGGCAGCGGGCTTCAGCCCGCTGATCTTTGCCGAGGAACCCAGCGGGCTGAAGCCCGCTGCCACACAAACATTCCCATCGTGTCGATATACTCACGCTTAGATATCGCATGTCGGACTGGGAGATCGTGTGGCTCACCGTGCGGACGGCGGCGCTTGCGGCGGCGCTCATCCTTCCATTCGGCGTCGCGGCGGCGTGGCTCCTCGCGCGGAAACGCTGGTACGGCAAGTCGGTCGTCGAGACGATCATCGCGCTGCCGCTCGTCATGCCACCCGTGGCGACGGGGCTTATCCTCCTGAAGTTGTTCGGCCGGCGTGGGCCGATCGGCGGACCGCTTCATCGCGCCGGCTTCGAGATCGTATTCACGTGGCGCGCGGTCGTGCTGGCGATGATGGTGATGTCGTTCCCGCTCCTCGTGCGCGCCGCGCGCATCGCATTCGAAGAGGTGCCGGTGCGCTACGAACAGATCGCGCGCACTCTCGGGGCCAACGAACGCCGCGTGTTCTTCACAATCACGCTGCCTCTGGCGATCCGCGGCGTCATCAGCGGGCTCCTTCTCGCATTCGCCCGTTCCCTCGGCGAATTCGGCGCGACGATTCTTGTCGCCGGCAACATCCCCGGGCAGACGAGCACCGTCGCGGTCTCGATTTACAACCTCGTGCAACTCGGCAAGGACGACGATGCGTTCCGGCTGCTGACCATCGCGGTGATCGTCGCATTCGCCGCGGTCTGGACTGCCGAAGCCGTCAGCCGGCGCCGGAGCGTGGTGCCGTGAGCGTGATCTTGCGCGACGTCGTGCTTCCGCTCGCCGAGTTTGCGCTCGAAGTCGATGTCGACCTGGCCTCTCGAACGACGGCGCTCTGCGGACCTTCCGGCGCGGGCAAGACCTCGCTGCTCGAAGTCATCGCCGGCTTGCGACGTCCGCAGCGCGGCACGATTACTGTCAGTGATCGCGTGCTGTTCGACTCCGCGAAATGGATTGACCTCACGCCGCGTCTGCGTGGGGTCGGCTACGTGCCGCAGGACGATGCGCTGTTCCCTCACCTCTCCGCTCGCGCAAACATGTTGTACGGAGCGCAGGACGCGAGCGAGATCGAACACGTTGAAGACGTTCTCGAAGTCAGAGCATTCAGCTCACGATCGGTGAAGCAGCTTTCCGGCGGCGAGCGCAAACGAATCGCCCTGGCCCGGGCGCTGTTGAGCGCGCCGCGGATCCTTCTTCTGGACGAACCGCTCGCAGGCGTGCACGCAGAGCTCCGCGATCGCGTCCTTGAGTATCTCGTCCGCGTGCGTGACGAGTTTTCCGTTCCGATGATCTACGTGACACACGACATCGCCGAGGCGTCAGCTGTGTGCCAGGAAATCGTGATGATCGATCGGGGACGCATCGTGCAGCGTGGCATACTGAACCAGTGACGCCGCTGCTGTTCGTCTTGACGACGTTCGGGATCGCCCTCGTCGCCGGCCTGTTCGGATCCCTCCTCGGTCTCGGCGG
The DNA here is from genome assembly GCA_036382495.1 of Thermoanaerobaculia bacterium. Classification (GTDB taxonomy): domain Bacteria; phylum Acidobacteriota; class Thermoanaerobaculia; order Gp7-AA8; family Gp7-AA8; genus DASVHS01. The sequence continues at coordinate 7,551 of DASVHS010000143.1, forward strand.
CGGAATCATCGTCGTTCCCGCCCTGACACTCGTCATGCACGTCGACATCCGGCTTGCGATCGGTGCATCGATCATCTCGGTGATCGCGACCTCGAGCGGCGCAGCTGCCGCGTACGTGCGCGAACGTCTGACGAATCTCCGCGTGGCGATGTTCCTCGAGCTCGGAACGACGGCTGGAGCGATCACGGGCGCGCTGATCGCCGGCCGCATTCACCCCCGCTGGCTCTTCATCCTCTTCGGCGCAATCCTCGGATGGTCGGCGCTGGCGATGCTCCGCCATCGCAGCGTCGAGCCGACTGACGCAACCGCACCGCTCTCGCGCAAGCTTCGTCTGTCGAGCAGCTACTTCGACGAGGTCCTCGACCGTGAGGTGCCATACAAAGTCGCGCGACCCGAGACCGGACTCGTTCTCATGTACGGCGCCGGCATCGTCAGCGGGCTCCTCGGCGTCGGTTCGGGCGCGCTGAAAGTCCCTTCGATGGATCTGGCGATGCGGCTGCCCATCAAAGTCTCGACCGCGACGAGCAACTTCATGATCGGCGTGACCGCGGCGGCGAGTGCGGGCGTCTATTTCGCGCGCGGGCAGGTCGATCCGTTCATCGCCGCGCCGGTTGCGATCGGCGTCCTGACCGGCGCGCTCGGCGGATCGATGCTGCTGCCACGCGTCGAGAGTCACGTCGTTCGCCGCCTGTTCGTTGGCGCGCTCGTGATCATTTCGATTCAGATGCTGTTCAAAGGGATCGTGGGCTGATGGCCGAAGCCGATCCGAGGAAGTTGATCGAGTCCGCGATCATCATCATCTTGCGCGCCGGCGTCGCGATCAGCGTCACCATCATCGCCGTCGGCCTCGTGATGACGTTCATCCACCACCACGACTATTTCTCGTCTCGCCCGGCGCTCGGATCGCTGATCGATCCGCGCGAGAGTTACACGGCGTCGGTGTCGTCGGTCATCGAAGGGGCGCGCCAGGGACGGGGCCAATCGATTGTGATGATCGGGATCCTCGTGTTGATCGCGACGCCCGTCGTTCGCGTCGCCACGTCGATCGCGCTGTTTGCCGCAGAACGCGACGGTGTCTACGTCGCCATCACGTCGGTCGTTCTTCTGCTTCTGATCCTGTCGTTCGTGATCGGCGCGGCGGGTTGACTATGCCAGCGCCCAGCTGAGCTGCTCGCGCGGCACCACCTTTTTCGGATCTGCCTTCATCGGCGTGCGCATGCAGAGGCGGACGCGCGCCGCGATCGCCGTCATCGATTCGGTCTTGCTCACGATGTCCGTCGCGCGGACGACGGCCGCGAAGTCGCTGAGATCGCGTCGAGGTTGCGCGGTCATGATGAAAACCGGGATCTCCCATCGCTGCGCGCGCCCCGTCAGGTCCATGATCACGTCGCCGGTGATGTCGCGCTTGGCGATATCGATGACCACACCGTCGGCGCCACCGGCGATCGCCTGAACGACATCGCCAATGGCGGTGACGCGATCGACCTGGATGTTGTCGCGGTGCATGTAGGTGCCGAGGGCTTCGGCGATGAAGTTGTCGTCCGTCAAAAGAAGGAGCCGGCGCGTTTTCTCATCGTTCTTCACGGTTGATTGCCTATCCTCGATGCACGCCAACCGAATTTCGCAAGTTACTCAAGTCGAATCAGACAGTTACGCCATCGATACTTCGCTGAGCGATTCCGAAAACCGGCCACGCGTTCGGATTTCGAACGCTCTGGGGAACCTAGCGGTCGCTACCGCCCGTAAACTTGATGACTGTCGTGTCCTGAACTTCCACGAGTCCCTTGCTCACCATCTCGGACACTTGTGGCAACACTCGTTCGATTGCCTCGGCGGTATCAACGATTTCGATCCGAACCGGCAGGTCGCTCGAAAGCTCCACGAG
>DASVHS010000144.1:0-2635 GCA_036382495.1 Thermoanaerobaculia bacterium
GAGTGGAAATTTCACTGCGCCGGGGCTGCAGCTGCAAGGCGGAGCGAGGAGTGACGGCGAGGCGTACGAAGGTACGCCGCAGCCGGCACGACGAAGCGACAACGCTAGGTTACCCCCCCATGTCATCCCGACCCTGAACGAAGTGAAGGGGAGGGACCCGGGCGTGGGGAGGCCGGACCGCCCTCCACATGGGGTCCCTCACTCACGCTCGGGATGGTCGCGAGTGGGAATTTCACTGCGCCGGGGCTGCAGCTGCAAGGCGGAGCGAGGAGTGACGGCGAGGCGTACGAAGGTACGCCGCAGCCGGCACGACGAAGCGACAACGCAGCAGATGCCGCCCCGCCGCGGTGAAATTTGGTGGCGGTGCCCAGAGTCGAACTGGGGACCTAGCGCTTATGAGACGCCCGCTCTAACCATCTGAGCTACACCGCCACAGCAAAAGCGAGGGAGCGGGATTATAGTCAAACACTGCAACACCCCGGATATTTCGAAATGTCGCCCGATCGAAACTGCAAAGTCTGTGACGCGAGCGCCGAGATCATGGTGCTGGAAAAGTGCGGCGTCTGCTCGAAATACTTCTGCGCCGACTGCGCGCATCGCGCGTATGGCGGTCGCAAGTTCTGTTCGCCGGAGTGCGCCCGAAGCTATTACTTCCACGGAGAAGCGGATGACAACGAAGACACCCTTACTGGACGCGAAGACTGACCTCGTCGGCCGCGTAAGCCTCTCGGGGAACGACTCATTCCTGACCCGCAGGCCGCGACGGCTGCGGCGAACGGAATCGATCCACGCGCTCGTGCGCGAGACCGTCGTTCGCCCCGAAGACCTCATCTATCCCCTGTTCGTGGTCCCGAACACGCGAGCGAAGACCGAGATCGGATCGATGCCCGGAGTCTTTCAGCTCCGCGTGCGCGAGGCCGTCGAAGAAGCATCGAAGGCATTCGACAACGGCATCCGCGCGGTTCTGCTCTTCGGGTTGCCGGAATTCAAGGACGCGGTCGGATCGGCGTCGTGGGATCCGTCCGGGCCCGTTCAGGCCGCGGTCGAAGCGATCAAACGGTCATTGCCGCAGATGACGGTCATCACCGACGTCTGCATGTGCGAGTACACCGACCACGGACACTGCGGCGTGATCGTCGACAAGAACGGAACGAAGGACGTCGATAACGATCAGACGCTCGAGTTGCTCGTGAAGCAGGCGTTGTCGTTCGCGCAGGCTGGCGCGGACTTCGTAGCACCGTCGGACATGATGGACGGCCGTGTCGCCGCGATTCGTCAGGCGCTCGACGACAAGCGGATGACCGACATCGGCATCATGGCGTACTCGGCGAAGTTCGCGTCGGGGTTCTACGGTCCGTTCCGCGAGGCCGCGGAGTCGTCGCCGCAGTTCGGCGACCGCCGCACGTATCAGATGGATCCGGCGAACGGCCGGGAGGCGCTCAACGAGATCGCGCTCGACGTCGAGGAAGGCGCGGACATCGTCATGGTCAAGCCGGCTCTGGCGTACCTCGATATCATCCGCGGCGCGCGCGACAACTTCCCGCTGCCCGTTGCCGCGTACAACGTCAGCGGCGAGTATTCGATGGTGAAGGCGGCCGCGGAGCGGGGATGGATCGACGGGCCGCGTGTCATGAGTGAGATCCTGACTTCGATCAAGCGCGCCGGCGCCGACCTGATCATCACGTATCACGCTGTGGAGTTCGCGAAGTCTCAACGAACCTGATGAAACTCGGCTGGCTCGCACTCATCCTCGGCACCGCGCTCCGCGTGAGCGCGGCGGAGCCGTCCTTCGATGTCCGGCTGCTCGAACCTGCCGTCGGAACGCGAGTCGTGGCCGGGTCGACGGCGTTCATCGATTGGGACGCAGCCGCAACGCCGGCGAACGTCGACGAGTGGGAAGCTTTCATCTCGATCGATGGCGGCCGAACGGTTCTGTCGCGCGTCACGCCTCATCTCGACGCGACGATTCATCGCTTTCGATTGACCGTTCCGGATCTTCCGGGTGCCGATGTCACGCTGCTCCTGCGGTTCGGCGATGAGCGCGACGAGCGCCGCTTCGTATTTCCGTCGCGGATGCGCATCAGCGGCGTGGAGGACAGGCGCCTCGCCTGTCTGGACAGGCGGGGGCGCCTGTCCTCCACGACTCTGGCACATCCGTTCGACGTCGACGAGGAAGGTGCGACGTCGTGGATCGAAGGATCCCGCGACGGCTCCTCCTTGCATTTCTTCGTCCTCGGCGGCAACGCGATGTCGTCCGGCCGCGCGGAAGTCGAAACACCGATTCGCGACGGATCAGCGACTGCGTTAACGACCGGCGGCAGCCGTCACGATTCGGTCGGAAGCGCGGTCGTCAGTGAAATTGCCTTCGTCGACGGATCCCGTTGTCAGCGGGCCGAAAAGTGTGCGCTGCGTCTTGTCAGCGACATTCTGCTGATGTCGAGGCGCCGGAACATTTAGTCCTTTCATCTCGCCCATTTCGTTCGCTGCAAATGGAGGCTGGATGACCCCCAGAACTATCACGTTATTACTCGTGTCGATCGCGACTGTGCTGCCGCTCTTCGGGCAGCAGCCGGTCCCGACGACATCAGAACAAATCGTCGTCAGCGCAACGAAACTACCGGAAGATGAGCTCGAT
>DASVHS010000145.1:0-4721 GCA_036382495.1 Thermoanaerobaculia bacterium
TCGCCGTCGATTCTCGATTCTGCCGGCATGACTGAAGCGTCTTCAGCGCGAGATCCGCTTCTGTCCATCGTCATCCCCCTCTACAACGAAGTCGAGAACATCGACGCACTCCTCGGCGAGCTGCGCGGCGCGATTCCGACGTTGCCGGGGCCGGCCGAGGTGATCATCGTCGATGACGGAAGCCGCGACGGGAGCTGGGAGCGGCTGCGATCGGCCGCCACGAAGCTTCCGTGGCTTCGCGCGATCCGGTTTCTCACCAATCGCGGACAGACCGCGGCGATGACGGCGGGCATGCGCGCCGCGCGGGGCGAACTGATCGCATTCCTCGACGCTGATCTGCAGAACGATCCGCGCGAGCTCGCGGCAATGATCGAGCCGATCCGCGCCGGACGCGCTGACGTGGTCTGCGGATGGCGCGCGCAACGGCAGGACAAGGTCATGACGCGCACATTGCCGTCGGTCGCGGCAAATTTTCTGATCCGGCGCATGCTGCACGTGCCCGTCCACGACCTCGGATGCACGCTGAAAGTGTTTCGACGCGAATACCTGCAGGATGTCGCGCTCTACGGCGAGATGCACCGTTTCCTCGCCGCTTACGCTTACGCGCAAGGGGCTCGCATCGAAGAGATGCAGGTCGCGCACAGGCCTCGCCGCGCCGGGGAGAGCAAGTACGGACTCGAACGCGTCGGCAAAGTGCTGATCGATCTGCTGACCGTGAAGATGCTCAACGAGTACGGCTCGTCCCCCGCCTACCTCTTCGGCAAACTCGCCCTCGTGTTCGCACTCCTCGGCACCGCCGCGTTCGCGCTGGTCGCGTATCGCGTGCTCGTGCTGAAGCATCTCGAGGCCACGCCGATGGTGTTCATCATGACGCTGATGTTCATCGCGTCGCTGATCGCGGTGATGTCAGGCCTGCTCGCCGAGATCAACATCCGCGTGCTGCACCAGGTCGGCGCGCAGAAGACGTATCGCGTGATCGACACGATCGGCTTCGACCAGACCTGACATGTGCGGGATACACGGGGTCCTGTTTCCTCGACGCGATTGCCGCGACGCCGTGCGGCGTATGCACGCGGCGCTGCGCCATCGCGGTCCTGACGACGACGCCATCGCGGACGTCGGGCCATCGATCTTCGGCCATCGCAGGCTGAGCATCATCGATCTGTCGCCGAACGGGGCGCAGCCGATGTGGAGCGCCGGCCGCGAGCTCTGCATCACGTTCAACGGCGAGATCTACAACTTCGCGCAGTTACGCAAAGAGTGCGAGGCGCGCGGACTCCCGTTCCGCTCCACGTCCGACACGGAAGTCATCCTCAATCAATTTCTGATTCACGGCGCGAGTGCGTTCGAGCGGCTGAACGGCATGTTCGCGTTTTGCCTTTTTGATTCGCGAACGCGCGAGTACTGGCTGGTCCGCGATCGTGCCGGGATCAAGCCTCTGTTCTACGGTGCATCGCCCGCCGGACTGTTCTTCGCGTCGGAGCTCGACGCGCTTCTCTCCAGCGGTGAATTTCCACTCGACCTCGATCAAGCCGGATTGCAGGCCTATCTGCGCATGGACTCGGTGCCGGCGCCGCTGACAATCGTTCGCGGAGTTCGAAAGATCGCCGGTGGCCGGCTGCTGCGGATCCGTAGCCTGGATGACGTCGAGGAGAGGTCGTTTGTTTCGGGTCGCTGGGTCGCTGGGTCGCTGGGTCCCTCGGTAAACCCCAGCGACCGAGCGACCCAGCGACCTGACCTGTCCTCCACGTTCGGCCCGCTGATCCGCACCGTCGTCGAACGGCAGATGGTGGCCGATGTGCCAGTCGGCGTGTTTCTGTCGGGCGGGATCGACTCGTCGATCGTCGCGATCACGGCATCGGAGCTGACGGGACGCCGCGTTCCGATGTTCTCCGTCGCATTCGACGAGCCCTCGTTCGACGAACGGCGGTATTTCGAGATCGTGGCGCGGTCGCTCAGCACGGACCATCGCATCGAGCTGTTCACGGCAAAGTCCGCGCTCGACCTCGTGCCCCAGATCGCAGCCATCGCGCGCGAGCCGCTCGGTGACGCGTCGCTGCTGCCGACATTCGCGATCTCACGGTTCGCGCACAGCGAAGTGAAGGTCATCCTCTCCGGCGATGGAGCGGACGAGCTGTTCGGCGGCTATCCGACGCATCGCGTCTGGCGCGCCGGACGGGCGTGGGCTCGTCTGCCGCGCGCGCTGCGCCGATCGGCTGCGGGAATCGCGCACGACCTGCTGCCGGTCAGCACGGCGAACCTCTCATTCGACTACCGGCTCAAGAAGTTTCTCGAAGGCGCGGACCGCGATGTCATCCGGCAGAATCAGCATTGGCTCGGAACATTCACGGAAGACGAACTGCACCGCCTCCTCCCGCATTACGACGCTGACTCTGATGCGGCCATCGACTCGATCGTGCGCGATGCGGTGCCGGCCAGCCTCGATCCGCTCGATCGAATCCTCCGCACCGACGAGCGGTTCTACATGCAGGAGCAGGTGCTCGTGAAAGTCGATCGCGCCAGCATGGCCAGCTCGCTGGAAGTGCGCGTCCCTTTCCTCGACAACGAGATGATCACATTCGCGCACGGTCTGCCGCCGCACCTGAAAACAGGCAAACGGATTCTTCGACACTGGTTGCGCGACAAACTGCCCGCCGAGATCTGGCGCCGGCCGAAGAAAGGGTTCGGCATTCCGATCGGGCGCTGGTTTCGCGACGAGCTGCACGATCTGCTCGTCGCGAGCATCGCCGACCTGCGCGGCGTCATCGACGAAACGTACGCGACGAAACTCGTCGAGCAGCACAGACGCGGCCAGCGGGACCGGCGCAAGGAGCTCTACAACCTGCTGGCTCTCGCGCTGTGGTACCGGCGCGCGAAGGAGATCACCGCCTCAGCGCAGGCGCGCCACAGCGTTGCGTAGCGCGGCGTGACTCACGGCTACGTCGACGCTCCGCTGCAGGATCGGGACGTATTGCTTCGCGAATTCGGGATCGGCCGCGGCGCCGAACATCGAGTCGAGGCGTCCGGCGATGCTCGCGATCTCGGCGGGCTCGAAATCGCGGCGCGACATCTCGTCGATGTCGACGATCAGCGCCGTGATCGGCTTCAGCCACGCGAAGAACGGATCGTCGTTCAGCAGACGAAGCAGATGCGTCGGCTGTTCGATCGGAGCGAACGCGAACGCGTAATCGTCTTTGGCTGCTTCGATGAGCGCGCGATGGAGCGGCATGAGCAGGCGGGAAACGTCTCGGAGTGCGGCGCGCTGGGCAGCTCGCCCCTCGTCGTCGGGGCTGTGCATGGTCCGGGCGAAGAATTTCGCCTTCTGGTCGTTGTAGTTCATCGCAAAATCACGCCCCCACGGTTGGCTGGGGAAGGGTGGGTAGGCAGTAGCCAACCGTAGGGGCTGTGAAACGTTGAAGCAGCTTCCAGGAACAACAAGTCTACACCCATCTGCGATAATCGCGAATCGTGCCAGACGAGTCGTTCTCGCTGCGGCGAATGCTCGGCGAACGCGCTCTCTGGGCCCTCATCGGGCTCACTCTTCTCTTCTTCTTTCGGCCTCTCTCCGGCGACACATTTTTCTTCCGCGACTTCTATCTTCTGTTCTACGGTAAGAGGCTCCTGCTGGCAGACGCGCTGCGGCACGGCCAGATTCCGCTTTGGGATCCGCTGACGCACGGCGGCCAGCCGTTTCTCGCATCGCCGGGGAACGCGGTGCTCTATCCGTTCAACGTTATTTTCCTTCTGCTGCCGACGCTCGCGGCGTTCAACGTCCATATCGTCCTGCAGTTCATCTGCTGCGCGGTCTCGGCGTATTTTCTCGCGCGCGCACTCGGCCTTTCCACGACAGCCGCGTTCGTCTGCGGCGCCGTCTACACGTTCTGCGGATACGTTCTGTCGACGCCAACGCTACTCGTGCTGATGCAGTCCGTTCCGTGGGCACCAGCGCTTCTTGCATCGATGCATCTGCTCGTGACGGAGCGCCGCAAACGCTGGCTCATCGCCTCCGCCATCTTCGGCGCCCTTCCGATCCTCGGCGCCGGCGGAGACATGAGCGCGATGAGCCTCGCGACTGCGGCGGCGTGGGCGCTCATCGTGCCGCGTGAGGTTCCGATCGCGACGCGAGTGAAATTGACCACGCTCGCGATCGTATTCAGCGCCGGGCTTTCGCTTGTGCTGACGTTGCCCGCGTACGAAGTCATCCGCAATTCGTCGCGAAACGAAAAACGCGACTACCCGACGTTCGTGCAGTGGTCCGTGACCCCGCAGCGATTCCCCGAGCTCGTCATCCCGCGGTTCTTCGGCCCGACCGACACACTCGCGCGCAGCGACTACTGGGGAGGAAAGTACGAGTACGGATATCCGTACATCATCAGCATCTACTTTGGGGCGAGTGTGTTTCTGCTCGCGATCTTCGGATTGATGTTTTCGAATCTGCGTGGCCGTTTTCTGCTGGGAGCCTTCGCGATCGCCGGGTTTGTTCTCTGCCTCGGCGGTTACCTGCCGTTCTTTCACGCGCTGTGGGAACACGTTCCGCTGATCGGTATTTTTCGATTCCCCGTCAAAGCGCTGCAGCTGACATTGGTCCCGATGGCGGTTCTGTGTGGGTGCGGGCTTCAGCCCGCACAGCGCGGGCTGAAGCCCGCGCCCACACTGGTGATTGCGGTGATCATGATCCTCGCGACGATTTTTCGCGCGAACATCGCTCGCGCGTTCTTCGG
>DASVHS010000146.1:0-1765 GCA_036382495.1 Thermoanaerobaculia bacterium
GCGCGCCCCACCCTCGTCCGATGATTCCAATTTTCAACATAAATCACTCCAACGATGTGACTTAATACTTGGCAGCCCGTTCGCACTCCTGAACGGTGATGAGATGGACCAAGACAGATGTGGTCGTTCCGGTCCGCGACAGACGCCAGCGCCGGCGCATTCTGACACTCAAGAACTTCTGGAAGGTGGCGCTCGTCGTCGTCGCGATCTTTGTCGGCATCACGATCGAGGCCAACCTTCGCCATCCGAAGACCACTGACTACGGCCGTCTCTACAGAAATCGTGTCGCCCAGACGGCGACGGTCAGCAGGAAGCAGGAGATCGTGACGGAAGGGCAGATCAACGACGCAACCGCGGCGGATCCGACGCTCATCGGCGCGCAGGCTCGCGCACAGATCCTCACCGGTGAGGCCGACAATCCGCTGACGCAGACCGCGCCCGCGACTCCGGTGCCCCCTCCTCCGATGATCGGACACGACAACGCCGGACGTCTCGTCGTCGTGGGCGGACCGGAAGGTGTGACGCTCGTTCAGCAGAACAAGGCGAAGCCCGTTCTGGGCGGCGGATTCGGCAAGCAATAGGGAACGAGCCGGGCGAGGCTATGATGCGCGCTCGATGACCGAGCTCATCACGTTCGGCACGGACGGCTGGCGCGCCGTCATTGCTGATCAGTTCACGTTCGACAACGTCCGTCGTGTCAGCGCTGCCATTGCTGCTGGCGCCCGCAAACTCGATCCGCCGAAAGACGTCGACGACAATTCGCTCGTCGTCGGCTACGACCGCCGTTTTCAATCCAAAGAGTTCGCGCTCGCGGTCGCGGAAGTTCTGCGCGACGCCGGCTATCGCGTCATTCTTTCGTCGCAGCCAACGCCGTCGCAGACGATCTCGTTCACCGCTGCGCATCGGAAGATCCTCGGCGGCGTCGTGGTCACGGCCAGTCACAACCCTGCGAAATACAACGGCTTGAAGTTCAAGGCCTGGTACGGCGGGTCCGCGCTCCCGGAGATGTACCGCGCGATTTCCGACAGCCTCGGTCGCGATGACCGGCGGAGCGGCGGATCGATCAGCGAAGAGAACATCCTCGAAGATTACATTGACGCAGTTCGCCGGCAGCTCGACGTCGCCAGCATCATGAAGGCGCGCATCGCGATCCTTCACGATCCGATTCACGGCGTCGCCGCCGCGCTCCCTTCGAAGATCCTCGGCGTCGACTACCTCGGATCGGCGCGCATCATCCGCCGTTCGGTCCAGCCGCTGACCGAGACGATCATCGACGGCATCCGCGGCGACGTGAATCCATCGTTCGGCGGCGTGAATCCGGAGCCGATTCCCGAGAACCTGGTCGCGTCGAAGAACGTCATGCTGACGGGTGAGTACGATCTCGCGATCTGCAACGACGGCGACGCGGACCGTCTGGGCATCCTCGACGACCGCGGAGAATTCGTATCGCCGCACAAAGTCATCTCGTTGCTCGCGCTGTATCTCGTGCGGGAGAAGAAGATGAAAGGGGAGATCGTGAAGACGTTCTCCACAACGCGGCTGCTCGAGAAAATTGCGCGATCGCTGAACGCAACGGTCCACGAGACGGCCATCGGCTTCAAATACGTCGCGGACCTCATGCTGTCGCGCAACGTGCTGATCGGCGGTGAGGAAAGCGGCGGCATCGGGTTCGGACAGTTCCTTCCCGAGCGCGACGGAATCCTCTCCGGGATGATGGTGGCAGAAGTGGTCGCGCATTACGGGCGGCCGTTGTCGGAGATCATCG
>DASVHS010000147.1:0-7569 GCA_036382495.1 Thermoanaerobaculia bacterium
TCCTTCATCTCCGCGACGGTCTGCGGGCGAAACGCGTTGCGCACTTCGGGACGATTGATCGTGATCTTCGCGACGCCGTCGCTCGTGCGCTCGTACCGGATGTCTTTGAATTTCCTGATCGATTTCCAGCGCTCAGCCATACGGGGCGAGACTATAACAACGCACTGTCATTCCGAGCGCCGCAGAGCGCGAGGAATCTGGGTGGCGGGTCCCACCTATTCGCCACCACCCAGATTCCTCGCAGTCTACGCGGCTCGGAATGACAGGAGCTGCTCGACGAACAGCCGGGGCTGCTCCCACGGAACGCGATGTGCGGCGCCGGGACAGATCCACAACTTTGCGTTCGGCAGCAGCGAGACCGCACGCTTCGCCTCCGCGACATACTTCGCGTCGCGTTCACCGGCGATCCAGAGCACCGGAATCTCGATCTCGTTCAATCGCGGCGCAAGCGGCGGGAGGACGCCAGCCGACCATCGACGCAACGCATCGACGACGCGGCGCCGATCGTAATCACGCTCGTGCCGTACGCGAACGTCACCGCCGAACAAAGGCTGCGCGTTCCAGTCGCGCAACACCGCTTCCCACTCATCGTGCTCGAAGCGCTTTGCCCATGTTTCATCGGCCATACGGCGCGCGGCGCGATCGCTCTCGCTCTCGATGCCGAGGCCTGCGGAGACGATCACCGCACGCTGGTAACGCGCGCCATCGAGCAACGCGTGAAGCGCGATGCGGCCACCCATCGAGTAGCCGAGGATCGTGTCGCCGGATTGCGGGACGTCGTCGAGCTCGCGCGCGTCGACATCCAGTCCCGCGTCGCGCAGAAAATCCCAGTCCGCCGGCCGCCCCAGGAAGCCGTGAAGGGCGGTGATCATTTCCAGAGCTCGTCGAAGCGTTGCCACACGCGCTGACTGGCGTCGAGGTCCGGCGTGATCTCGATGACCGCGCGGCCCGCGTCACGATTGTTGTAAGCGAGCCCCCACATCGCCGCCCAATGTTCGAACGACAGCGAATGCGTGTTCTCGATCAATCGCTCGCGCGTCTCATCCGACAACGCGCGGAGCGACGGCACACGCGAGAAAATGCGCCCGCCGCCGTTGTTGATGATGTAGATCTGAAACTCGATTGCCGGATCGAGCTGGGGCACGATCCACGGCGCGTTCGAGTCGTAGAGCGCAGTGAGATCGCCGATGACCGCGACGTTCGGCGCGTCTGGCGAGCACCATCCGAAGAACGTCGACACCTGCCCATCGATCCCGTTCGCCCCTCGGTTCGCCTCCAGAACGTAATCCCGATTTTCATGCGTCGCGACGAGATCCCACTCGCGGATCGGGAGACTGTTGCCGAGGTAGACGCGAGCGCGATTGGGGAGGTCGTTCGAAAGGCCGCGGATCAGCGTGAGCTCCGACTCCGGCTCGATCTCGAGGATGCGATCGAGGCGTTCGGAGTTTTCACGATCGCGCGCGAACAGCTCGTCGTCGCGCTCGACGCGTTGCGCATCACGCGGCAGATCCTCGAGACCGTGCACATCGCCGCGAGACAAGCCGCGAAACGGCAACGCGCTGTAATTGATGACCGGAAGGTCGCGCAACTTTTCGTCGAGATCGCGCCAGAAGCGCAGCGTCGGAACGTTGCCGACACGGATCACGCGGCTGAAGCCGGCGAGCGCCAGGATGCGCTCGTTGCGAAGAAGCAACGGCTCGAGTTCAGCGTCCTCACGCAGTCCCGACAGCGGCTCGGCGTAAACGGGCGCGTTCAACCGAAGCGCGAACTCGCGCACGCGATCGCGATGATCGCGAGCCAGTCCGCCGATCAGGACGAGCGGCTTGTCACTCATCGATCAGCGGCTCGTCGAACTCGATGTTGAGGTGCAGCGGCCTTGCGCGGTTCCAGCCATCGAGCGACGTCGCCGCGTACGAACCGAAGATCCCGACCTGCTCGATCGCCTGCGGCGCGCCGGTTCCGCGAAATCGCGCCGGACGATCGGCGGTAATTAGAACGAGTGGTAGAGCGGAGTAGTGCGCTTCGATGACCGCCGGCAACAATTCCGCGACCGCGGTACCCGAAGTCGTCACGACTGCGGCGGGATTGCCGTGCGTTTTCGTTCGACCCAAAGCAAAGAAGGCAGCCGAACGTTCATCGACAAATGAGAAGACACGAACGTCGTCACCCAGCGACCCAGCGACCCAGCGACCCAGCGACCCGAGCACCACCAGCAGCGGACTGTTCCTCGATCCGGCGCACGTGCAGAAATCATTCGTGCCGAGACCGCGAACCTGCTCGACGAGTTGCCGCGCGCGCTCGATGTTGGTCATGTCCACGCTTCGACGGCTACACCGACGCCGAACAACGCCTTCACCTGCTCGCGCTTTTGCCGCAACTCTTCGAATTCGAGATCGACGCGACTCTCGGCGATGACTCCAGCGCCCGATCCGATGCGGATGTCGCTGCCGCTCCACTCGATGTTGCGGATGCCGACGAGCGCGAGCGCGTAGCGTCCTTCGCGTTCCAGGCCGAACGGCGCGCCGAACCCGCGCCGCTGCACGCCGCGATCGGCTTCGCGCAGCCAGCGATCCCCCGCCTCGGTCCGCGGCGATACGCCGAGCGCCGCAGTCGGATGGAGTCTACGAACCATCTCCGCGAACGACATCCGCTCACCGCCGACCTCGCGAAAAAAAATCGGCGTGATGAGATGCGCGATGCGCGGAAGATTGAGGATGCCGAGCGCGCCGATCTCGACGTTGCCGAACGGCGCGAGACGTCGAGCGATGTCTTCGACGACAAACCGATGCTCGCGCAGTTCCTTCGCGTCGTGCAGCAGCTCCGGCGCGCGCGCGATCGGTCGTGTCCCCGCCAGCGCCATCGTCGCGTAGCCGAGGCCGTGGCTTTGGAAAAGGATTTCGGGGGCGGCGCCGGCGACGGAATGGCCGTCGATCGAAAAGCCATACGCGTAGAGGCCGCGGGGAACGGCGATGAGACGCGAGAGCAGATGCGGCCAGAGGTGGAGGACAGGCGCCCTCGCCTGTCTGGACAGGCGAGGCGCCTGTCCTCCACTCTCGAAAATCACCGGCACGATCTTCTGGAAATCGCCGCGCTTGAAACCGTTCTGCGCCGACTCGAACAGTCGTGCGAATCCATGCTTGTCGATCGGCTGCCAATCGATCTCGGGCGCCGGCGCAGGTTCGAAACGTGCCGCGAATTCCTCGATCGACATCTCCTCCCACGTGTCGGGATGACGCCACGGCCGCGCTTCATCGAGGAAAAAGTCGGTGATGAAGAACGCCGGGCGGTCCGGACGGCGGAACGGGAGCTGCTCGAACGGGCCCCATCCGACGAACAGACGGCCGGGCGCGGTCTGGATGAAAGCGAAGTCGGCCACCGCAGCGGATTCTATGCGGTTCGGCTGCCTGTCCCATAAGATCGCGCGCCGTGACGAACAGCGCCGCCTCCGGACCCGACCCGAACCGCATCCGCTCGATGTTTGCGTCGATCGCCTCGCGTTACGACCGCGCCAACACGATCCTCTCCGGCGGCGTGCACCATCGATGGCGCCGCGAAGCGGTGCGCTGGTCGGACGCGCGCGAAGGGGAATCAGTGCTCGATTGCGCGACAGGTACCGGCGACCTCGCCATCGCGTTCAAGAAAGCGGTCGGCAGCGGTCGTGTCGTGGGGACGGACTTCGTCCCGGAGATGCTCGAGATCGCGCGCCGCAAGCGAAGCGACATCACGTTCGATGTCGCCGACGTCACAGCATTGCCGTACGAGGACGCGTCGTTCGACATCAGCAGCATCGCGTTCGGCATCCGCAACGTTCACGATCCGGAGCGCGGAATCGCCGAGCTCGCGCGCGTCGTCCGCAGCGGCGGCCGCGTCATGATCCTCGAATTCGGTCAGCCGCAGGGCCGCACGTTCGGCTCCGTTTACGACTTCTACCGCCGAACGATCCTCCCCCGGATCGGCGGCGCGGTGACGGGAAAGAGGCAGGCCTACGAGTATCTCGAGAGCTCGGCGGGCCGTTTTCCCTGCGGCGAACAGTTCGCGCGGCTGATGCGCGAGAGCGCGTCCTTCAATTCGGTTGAATGGAAGCCGCTGACGTTCGGCATCGCGTACCTGTATAAAGGCACGAAGGTCTGAACCGTGTCCGAGCTCGAGGTCTACAAATTCGGCGGAGTCGCCGTGGGCAGTGCCGATGCCATTCGCGTGGCGATGGGACACGTGCGCGACGCGAAATCGCGCGTCGTCGCCGTCGTCTCCGCAATGAACGGCATCACCGATCTGCTTCTCGGATGCGCGCGTTCCGCGCTCGAGGGCGATCGCGAAGCGTCCCGGCGCGCCGCGACTGAATTCGAGGGACGACATTCGGCGCTCGTCCAGCAGCTCGTCAACAAACGCGTGGCCACGCGTCTCCTGAAGATGGTCGGTGAAGCGACGACGGAGATGCTGTCGATCGCCGAGAGCATCTCGGTCCTCCGCGAGCTGACGCCGCGCGCGCAGGACGCGATGGTCTCGCGCGGCGAGCGCGTTCTCGCGCGCATCTTCGCGACGGCGGTCGGCGCCGAATACGTCGACGCGACCGACGTCATCATCGCCGAACGTCGTTCCGGAACTCTGTGGCCGAATTTTTCAAAGTGCGAGCGCGCCGCGAAGAAGCACATCGTCCCGCTTCTCGACAAAGGTTCGGTCGTCATCGTCCCCGGCTACCTCGGCAGCGGCGCGGACGGTGAAGTCGTCACACTCGGTCGCGGCGGTTCGGATTTCTCGGCGGCGATTCTGGCGCGAAGTCTCGCCGCGGACTCGATCACGCTCTGGAAAGAAGTCGACGGACTCATGACCGCGGATCCGCGCAGCGTTCCCTCCGCGCGCGTGTTGCCGGAGATCCATTACCGCGAAGCCGCCGAGCTCGCGTTTTACGGCGCGAAGGTGCTGCATCCGCGCACGATGATCCCGCTCGCCGACCGCGGCATCCCGCTTTACGTCCGCAACACGTTCCGCGACAAACATCCCGGAACGCGAATCTCCGCCGACGCTCAGCCCGGCGAGTACCCGGTGAAAGCGCTGACTGCTGTGCATGGTCAGGCACTGATATCGATCGAAGGCAGCGGCATGATCGGCGTTCCGGGCGTGGCCGCGCGAACATTCTCCGCGCTTGCGGCGGCCGGCCATTCCGTCTCGATGATCAGCCAGGCGTCCAGCGAGTCATCGATCTGTTTCGTGGTTCCGGAGCAGGAAGCCGATCACGCCGTGGCGGCACTCGAAGAAGCATTCGCGCCCGAGCGGAAGATGAAATTCGTCGATCGCATCCGCGCTGAAAAGGACCTCGCCCTGATCGCCGTGGTCGGCCTCGGCATGCGCGGACGTCCGGGAATCGCCGCGCGAACATTCTCTGCGTTGTCGGCGGAACGCGTGAACGTGCACGCGATCGCACAAGGCTCGTCGGAGCTGAACATCACCGCGGCGATCGCCGAGGAGGATGTGACGCGGGCGTTGCTGGCGTTGCATGCGGAGTATCAGCTCGACAAGATCCGCCCGCTCGCCGACACATCCGGTCGCGAGTCGAAAGTCACTTTCCTCGGATTCGGACAAATTGGCCGCGCGCTCGCTCGACAACTCAGCGCGCAGGAAAAACATCTGCGCACCGACCTCGGCATCGACATCAAGGTCATCGCGGTCGCCGATCGATCGGGGATCAAAGTTGAAGAAAAAGGTTTCGCGCCGGCGGCGCTCGAAGCTCTCGCCGAACGGAAAGCGTCGGGCGGACGGCTGTTCGATCGCCGCTCGCCGCTCACGCTCGCGCAACTGCAGACGATGATGCGCGACGAAGTGTGGCTCCTGCCGTCACATCGCCCGATCCTTGTCGATCTGACGTCGGAAGAGACCGCGCCGCTGATTCAGGAAGCGCTCGAACAGGGCTTTCACATCGTGCTCGCGAACAAGAAGCCGCTCGCGGTGACACAGATCGAGTTCGATCGCATGATGCAGACCGCGCACGATCGCGGCTTGTCGCTGCGATACGAGGCGACGGCCGGCGCGGGCCTGCCGGTGCTCGACACACTCGCAAAACTTCAGGAGTCGGGCGACCGCATCGAAACAATCCTCGGATGTTTCTCCGGAACTCTCGGCTTCCTCATGACCGCGCTCGAAGACGGCCAGAAGTTTTCCGACGCGGTGCGCGAAGCGTGGAAGCGTGGCTACACGGAGCCCGATCCGCGCGACGATCTGTCCGGAACCGACGTCGCGCGCAAGGCACTGATCCTCGCGCGCACCCTCGGACGTTCACTCGAGCTCTCCGACATCAAGCTCGAGCCGCTGTTCGGACGCGACGTCGACGACGCCGATCCCGCGAAGTTTGTCGACAACCTGCGCAAGCTCGACGATGAATGGCGTACGCGCGTCGAACGTGCGCGCGCCGGCAAAAAAGTGCTGCGCTACGTCGCGAAGATCGGCAAAACGATCACGGTCGGCGTCGAGTCCATCGATCAAAGCTCGCCGATGGGCGGCCTGCGCGGCACCGACAACCAGATCGTCATCTACTCCAAGCGCTACAAAACGAATCCGCTCGTCGTGACCGGACCGGGCGCCGGTGCGGAAGTGACCGCGGCGGGCGTGCTCAACGACATCGTGGCGATCACGATGCAGGAACGCCGGCGGAAGAAGCGCAAGCCATGACGACGGTCTTCTCGCCCGGCTCCATCGGCAACGTCGGCCCCGGCTTCGACGTCCTCGGCCTCGCTGTCGACGGCATCGGCGACACAGTGACGGTGACATTAACCGACGGCGAAGCGCGTATCGAAAGCGTCACGGGCCGCGATGCCTCACTCATTCCACGGGATGCGACACAGAACGTTGCTGCGATCGCTGCGATCGCGTGGCTGCACGCCGCACGCGTGCGGCAGAACCCGATCGTGTCGATCGAAAAAGGCCTGGCGGTTGCGGGCGGGATGGGTGGGAGTGCGGCGAGCGCCGTCGGCGGCGCGCTGGCCGCGGCGCTTGCAGCCGGCGCGAATCCGACACCGAACGAGATCATGACCGCCGCGCTCGAAGGTGAAGCGAGCGTCTCCGGACGTCATCTCGACAACATTGCCGCGTCGGCGCTGGGCGGACTGACGATTGTGCTGTCGGTCGATCCCGTCGACGCTGTTTCAATCAAGGCGCCGAAGAACTGGCGCGTCGTTCTCCTCACGCCGCATGTCCGCATCGAAACGAAAAAGGCACGAGCGATCCTGCCGCAACACTGGGACCGCGATTCGTGGACGCGACAAATGGCCAGCACGACCGCGCTCGCGTACGCATTTGCCTCCGCAGACGCCGATCTGATTCCCCGCGCGCTCGACGACCGTTATGCCGAACCGATCCGCGCCGATCTCATTCCGAATTTTCGCGAGGTCAAGCGCGCCGCGCTCGATGCGGGCGCACTCGGATGCTCGATCAGCGGATCGGGCCCGACGATTTTCGCGATCACGACCGACGACAACGAACGCGTGGCGGAAGCGATGCGCTCGGCGATGCGCGGCGTCGAATGCGACGTGCACACCGGCATGATCTCGAACGAGGGAGCGCACGCGATATGACCGA
>DASVHS010000148.1:0-2019 GCA_036382495.1 Thermoanaerobaculia bacterium
GCAGCCGATCCTCTTCTGCGTCGTGTTCGGGTTTCTTCTGCCGAAAATGGGGATCATCCCGCGCAACTTCACGACGATGATGGTGCCCGGCCTCATCGCGCTCAGTCTCACCCTGTCGGCGGTTCAATCGGTTTCGCTGCCGATGATCACCGACTTCGGATACACGAAAGAGATCGAGGACCGTCTGCTTGCGCCGATTCCGATTGCGCTGGTGGCCATCGAGAAAATCGTTTCGGGCATCATTCAGGGATTCATCGCCGCGGCGTTCGTTCTGCCGTGCGCGCGTCTGATCATCGGCCCGATTCCCGGCCTGACGTTCGCGAACTTTCCGCTGCTGATTCTCATCACCATCCTCTCCGGCGCCGCCTTCTCCGCCCTTGGCCTTCTCCTCGGCACGGGACTGCCGCCGCAACAGATCGGACTGATGTTCAGCATCATCATCGCGCCGATGATGATGTTCGGATGCATCTACTACCCCTGGCGCGGTCTCGATCGTGTTCCGCTGCTGAAGTACCTCGTGCTGATCAACCCGCTCGTCTACGCGTCCGAGGGGATGCGCGCATCGGTGACGCCGTCGGTGCCGCACATGCCCATCCTCGCGATCATCGGGGCGTTGATCGTGACGACAGCGGTGTTCCTGTGGCTGGGACTGCGGTCGTTCATGAAGAGAGCGATCTCGTAATGCTTCTGTGTGGCCGCGGGCTTCAGCCCGCGGAGTGCCGGCTGAAGCCGGCACCCACACAGAATCAATGACTGCTTTTTCTTGAAAGCAGCCACCCGATCACGAAAACCGCCCCCCCGATCCACAGCAACTTCACCTCGAGCGCCACGTTGTCGCGAAACAATCCCGCGCCCAGGCCGAACGGGAGGATCAGCAGCGCGATGTACTGCAGGACGCGACCGGTCTGCGCCATCACGACTGCGGGTGCTCGTCGATCGTGATCGTCTCGACGCGATCGCCGCGCTCGGTCTGATCGACGACGGAATTCATCCCCGATGAGACACGTCCGAAGATCGTGTAGCCGCCGTCGAGATGCGGCTGCGGCGAATGCGTGATGAAGTACTGCGACCCGCCGGTGTCCGGACCGGACAGTGCCATGCCGACCGCGCCGCGCGTGTACTTCTGCAGGTTGATCTCATCGCGGATCGAGTATCCCGGTCCGCCGTTCTGGTCATTGCGCGGATCGCCGCTCTGAATGACGAAGTTCGGGACCACGCGCATGAACGTCGTGCTGTCGAAGTATTTCTTCTGCGCGAGCTGGGCGAAGTTCCACGTCGTTATTGGCGCGTCCTGCGGCAACAGCGCGATGTCGATCGTGCCGCGTGTCATGTGGATCGTCGCCGAGTGCGGAGTGCGAGACCAGCTCACGATGGCAGCGTAGTCGTCGGTGCTGCGGGCCACAGGAAGCGGCGTGTACTGAGGACGATTCTTCTTCAGTTTTTCTTCGATGAGGTCCGCCGCGGCACGGCGCACCATGAAGTCCTTGTCCACGAGCAGCGAGCGCAGGAACGTCTCGCGCTCCGGATAGTCGATGGCGGCGAGCGCGCGGATCGCCGACAGCCGCGCGTCATCCTCGTGATCACCGCGCGCCTGCTGTTCTTCCGCGATCAGCGTTCGCAGCTTCAATGTGGGCAGCTCGCCCTTCGACAAAGAATAGCGATCGATCGCATTCGAGCGGACGATCGGATCGTCGTCGTAAAGCGCCGGCCCGATGATCTCCATCTCCGCGTCCACGGAATCGTCCGGAATACTGCCGATGGCGTTCTCGCGGACGAGTACGTTCTTGTCCTTCGCGTACCGTTTCCTCAGCGTCGCGCCGTTTTTTTTCCACTGCGCGCTCGCTTCCATGACGCGTACTCTTGCCCACGGCGTGAGCTCCGTCGGGATCAATGCCGGGTTGATGTCGCCGAAATGCTTCGCGATCGCACCGGCGGCGAACTCGCGCTCCGCGAGAGATCCGTTCGTAGCGATGTCGAGCAGCCGCTTGCGCGCGGACTCGTTTTTTGCGGCGTAGTAGC
>DASVHS010000149.1:0-9601 GCA_036382495.1 Thermoanaerobaculia bacterium
TGCAGGAAGAGCCGCGCAACATGGGCGCATGGCCGTTCCTGCATGAACGGCTCGCATCACTGCTGAATGCGAATCAGCAACTGCGCTACGTCGGCCGCCCGATCGCCGCCGCACCCGCTACGGGATCGCACCACCGCCACGAAGATCAGCAGCACGCACTGGTGGAAGCGGCGATCAAGTAGTGTAGGACAGGCACTCTTGCCTGTCCGGACAGGCAGGAGTGCCTGTCCCACACTCCAGATCAATTGGGTGGCTTCGCGTCCGGCGGTTGCGGCTCTTTTTTCTTCTGCTCGTCCGTTTCCTCTGTCGCCTGCCGCTTAAGATCTTCGGCCGAAATACGGATCACGGCGTCAGCTGGCGCAGCAGCCTGCTTTTCCGCGATCTGCTTTGCGGTCTCGATCAACGCCTCCGCGACTGCCTGAACGTCGAACGGCTTGCGGATGACGCGGCGCACGAGCGTGTCGTCGATTTTCGAAACGTCTGAGTTCGCCATCGCCGTGGCGACGAAAATCACGGGACGCGGATTCATCGTGCTGATCTTCTGCACGAGGTCGTAGCCGGAGAGGCGCGGCATCATCAGATCGATGATCGCGATGCTGTAGGGACGCTGCTCCAGCATCTCCAGCGCCTCGATACCATCCTTCGCCAGGCCGACTTCGAAGCCAGCGCGCAGAGCCACGCGCTCGAGCAGCTTCCTGATCGGTGCATCGTCGTCGACGATGAGAAGCGAAGTCTTCTCCCCCGGTTTCACAAGGTTTGAAGAGTGCAAGCTGCGTGCACCAATGAGGTGCACGCAACTTGCTGTTTTAACTGTATTTATAGACTCAGAAGCGGACGTCGACGCGCGTGTAGACGAATCGGCCGTTCATCCCGAACGGCGAGTTGATCGGATAGGCGAAAGCCCCGGCGCTTCCCGCCTGAGCCGAGCCGTTCGCGATACCCGCTCTGAGATTCTTGTCCGGAAATGCGTCGAACATATTTTCAGCGCCGATCGCGAACGTGTATCGGTTCCATCGATACGAGATATCGAGGTCCGTGAGCCACGTCGCGCCGTACGTCTGGTCGTCAACCGGGTTGATGGAGGCGCTGCAGAAGTCGCCGTACCGGCTCTCTCTCGCGGTCAACCCCCATGCGCCCTGACTGTAACTCGCCGATGAACGAATGTTGTCGCGCGGCTGGCCACATTCGACGCGGCGCTGTTCGCCGCGATCGAACAGCACAGCGCCAAGACCAGTCAGCTGCACGGGCGTCGGGGCGATATTGACGATGTTCGTTTTGTTGTTGCTGTACGCCGCCGACAGGTCGATGCGGCCGCTGAACAACGGACGCTGATGATTGACGACGAGGTCGTAGCCGTTGGTGCGCGTATCGATCGCGTTCGTGAAGAAACGCGCACCGGTGGCGCCGAACGGCTGGAGCAACGGCTGCACCTGCGCCTGGGTGAAATTACCGGACAGCACGATGCGATGCTTGATGTCGATGTGGAAGAAGTCTGCCGTCATCTCGAGATTCGAGATCGGGTTCCACACGACGCCGCCGCTGAGATTCCTGGAAGTCTCCGGACGGAGCGGCTGCGCGCCGAGGGCCACGGCAATCGGACTGCTCACTGGCGCGGTCCAGATGTCAAACGGTTGAACGGTTCCATTGACCGAGACGAAGTTCGTCGACACCGCCGAAAACCACGACTGTCCGAGGGATGGAGCGCGGAAGCCGGTGCTGGCTGCAGCGCGGAAGATGAGCGGCTGGAACGGCGAGTAACGCAGCGTCACTTTCCCGTTCGTCGTACTGCCGAAATCGCTGAAGTTCTCGTACCTTCCGGCGAGGCCGAGTCGCAATTTCGACAAGACATCGCCTTCGGTGTCGACGTAAACGGCTTTGCTGTTGCGCGTCGTGTCGACGGAGTTCGACGGCCGGAAGCCGGGGAAGACCTGCGATCCCGGCGCCGCGTGGCCCGTACCGAACTGGTTGAGCGAACCGCCGTCGATGTATGAGTTCGACTCCCCCGGCATCACCTGATAGCCCTCGTTGCGATATTCGGCTCCGGCTGCGACATTGATCGGTCCGGCCAGACCGACATTGAACGGTTTCGAGAGATCGAGGTTGAGCGTGTAGAGATGGTCGCCGAGCGCACCGGCGTAGAACGAGGTCTGGCTCGTCGGCCCGATCGATGCGTTCAGTGAGTTGCGAACGTAGAACGCCATCTTGTTCCGGCCGTAGCCGGCGCTGAGATCGTAGAACCACGACGACAGCTCGCCGCGCACGCCGCCGTTGAGCGCCTGATCGTTGATCCGGGGCTCGATGAGCGGAAGGTAGCCGAGCGGATAGATCTGCTTCCAATCCGTCGCGTCGAGTGCGCGCCGGTAATTCCCTCCGGCCGACCCGTGTCGAAGGTCCCAGGTACCGAACGCATAGAAGACCTGTTTGCCGTTATCGGTGAACGGAAGATTCAGGTTCGCCAGGCCCATCAGGTCGCGCTCATAGGCATCGCCCCAATGCGTGTTCGGCTGCGACACAGGATTGTTTCCCTTGTCGCCGGTGACGATCTGATCGCGCGGATCCGGAAGCGCGCGGTTCGTCGGGTAACGGTCGCGATATTCGAACGTCCCGAACAGAGCGCCCCGTCCGATCTTCCAACCGTTGCTGATGTTCGCGTCGAGCATCTGCCCGTCGCCGTGTGTCGTCGAGCCGCTTTTGACTTCGAGTTTCATCGGCTCGGCGTCGGACTTCAAAACGATGTTCAGGACGCCGGCGATCGCGTCGGAGCCGTACTGCGCCGCGGCGCCATCACGAAGAATCTCGATGTTGTCGATCGCAGAAGCGGGTATCGCATTCAGATCGACGCCCGCGGATCCGCGTCCCACGGTCCCGTTCACATTGACGAGCGCGGCGACATGACGGCGCTTGCCGTTGACCATGACCAGCACCTGGTCGGGACCGAGTCCACGAAGCGTCGCCGGCCGCACGCTGTCCGTGCCATCCGAGAGCGTCGGCCGCGGAAAATTAAACGAAGGAGAAACCTTCTCGATGATCTGGTTCGTTTCCGACGACGAAGCAGTTTCGATCTGCTCTCGCTGGATCACGTCGACCGGGACGGCCTTCTCCTGCTCGGCGCCGATGGCGCGCGAGCCGACCGTGATCTCCTGACCGAAGCCGAGTCTCAACGCTGCGTCCTGCGTGACGATCGCTCCGCTGAGCCTCACGTTGGAGCTGTGCGGCTGGAAGCCTTCCATCACGACGGAGAGCTTGACGACCTGACCCTTCGCCCGCGATGCGGGAACGTTGAGCTCGTACTGCCCCTGCGCGTTCGTCACGGTGCGCAGATTCAGCTCGTCGATCGAGACGGTCGCGCCCGGAAGGGCGGAGCCATCGCTGGCGATCGTAACGCGACCGCGGACGGTCGCGCCCTGCTGCGCAATTGCCGATGTGGCAATGAACAACGTAACAAGGATGAGACGGGAGAACTTCGCCATTGTGTTCCTCCGGACTGACTTTTTTGGTGATCCGCACTATGCATCCACACCGGAGCGCGGTCAACCGAGGAATTCGAGAACGGCGCGACTGATGGCGTCGGGGCGTTCGATGACGACGGCATGACCCGCGTCCGGAACGACGAGAAGCCGCGACCCTTCGATCTCGCTCACGATGGCCTCGCTGTACGGGACGGGCTTCAATGTGTCTCGCTCCGCTGCGATGACGAGCGTCGGACAACGGATCGCGCGCAGGTTGTCGGTGATGTCGAGCGCGGTGAACGCGTCGCAAAGATTCACGTAGCCGGTGAAGAACTCGTCAGGAAATCCGGCGACGCGCGCGCGTCCCTCCGCGACAACTTCCGGATGCTCGCGCAGGAAATCGGGCGAGAAGAAATCGCGCGCGACGATGTCGTACAGACGATCGTGCTCGGTCATCGCCGCGTTCATTGCCGCCAAAACCCGCTGGCGCATGTGCTCGTCCGCCCGGCTCGCACAGGCGATGACCGTCAACGATTTCACGCGCTCCGGATACGTGTACGCGAAGATCATCCCCACTTCACCGCCGTACGACGTGCCGACGACGTCCACACGCTCGATCTCGAGATGATCGAGAAGCGCGGCGAGGTCGTCCGCGTGCTGCTCGATGTTGAACGACGCAGGATACGGACTGCGCAACTGACCGCGAAAGTCGTGGAGAACGCAATCGAACTGCGGCGTGAACGTGGGCAGGATGTTTCCCCACGAGCGCGTCGTCATCATGATTCCGTTCAGGAAAACGACCGGGCCTCGGTCGTCGTGTGAGCCGAGGACCTCGTAGAACAGTTCCGCCCCGTCTGCGGTCGTGAACAGCATCAGACCGCGGCGGGCTTCTTCAGCAGATCACGGTGCCAGGAATCTCCGGCACGTCGTTCCCACGCGTTCGTTCGGACGTCGCGGAGCGACTCGACGGTCGTGTCGAACACGATCGTGTGCGCGTCGGCTTTGTCGCGGAACCCGGAGCGGCTCATCGCGTCGACGCGGCCGTCGCCGTGACGGAAGAACACGCGGTTCGCATCGAGGATCGCCACGCCGAGCTCGCTCTCCAGTCCGCGCAGCGTGCCGAACAGCCGGTCGATCGAGCAGCCCGATCGTTCCGAAGTCTTTTCGGCGGCGATGACGAGGAACGATCCCTCGATCAGGTCACGTGCAGATTCGATCGGCGCGCCGTGCGCCGCCCACTGGTCGAGGAACGTATCGACGCGCCGCAGAATCTTCACCTCGCCGGCTTCATCGAGAGCAGGCGAAACGCCGAAGATCCAGATGTACGCGTCGTCGGAGAGTTGTTTCAGGTCTCGTCTTGGCATGTGCCTTTCGTAAGCGAGTGTGGCGCGTTGCACTAAACTCGGGCCGTGAGCTTCGCACGTCTCGTCAACCGACTCAAGGAGGGGCTGGCTTCGCCTCAGCAGCAGAAGCACGAAATCGATCCCCTGCGCGTTTCGACGGCCGCCGTTCTGCTCGAGATCGGTTACGCGGACGGGACATTCTCGCCTGAAGAGGGAGAAGATCTCACCAGCTATCTGCAGAGAGCGTTCGGACTCTCCGTCGAGGAAGCGCGCGAGATCATCGACGAGGCCGCGGAGATCCGGAATCGCACGATCGATCACTTCGCACTGACGAACTACATCCGCAAGAATGCGTCGCTCGCCGAGCGCATCGAGATCGTGAAGACGATGTGGCGGATGGTCTATTCGGACGGCAAGCTCACCGGCTACGAAAACTACCTCGTCCGCAAACTCGCTGACCTCCTGGGCCTCGAGCATCACGTGATGATCGAAGCGAAGGTGGCGGTGCTGCGCGACATGGGACTGGCCACGCCGTGATCGAGTCGCACCAGGTCGCGATCATCGGCGCCGGGCCGATCGGAATCGAGCTGGCGGTCGCGCTCAAGCAGGCCGGCGTCGACTACGTCCACATCGACGCATCGCAGATCGGATCGACGATCGAGTGGTATCCGATCCAGATGCTGTTCCATTCGAGCTCGGACCGTCTCGCGCTTGCGGGCGTGCCGATCCAGGTTCCGAATCAACAGAAGATCTCGCGCGAGGAGTACCTCGCCTACATGCGCGCCGTCGTGCAGCAGTTCGGTCTCGAGGTGCGGACTTACGAACGCGTCGAGCGCGCACAGCGGATTGGAAATCATTTCGAGTTGCGCACGCGAGTCATCAGCGGCGGCGAACGACAATACCGCGTCGAGAACATCGTTCTGGCCATCGGCGCCTTCCACGCGCCCCGCCTCCTCGGCATCCCCGGCGAAGACATGCCGCACGTCAGCCACTACTTCCGCGATCCGCACGTCTACTTCGGCAAGCGGCTCCTGATCATCGGCGGACGGAATTCATCGGTCGAGGCAGCGGTGCGCTGTCATCGGGCCGGCGCGAACGTGACGCTCAGCTATCGCCGCGACGACTTCGATCCGAAAGTCGTGAAGTTCTGGCTGCTGCCGGAAGTCAGGGCGCTCATTCGCGACGGCTTCGTTCGTTTTCTTCCGCGAACCACGCCGCTCGAGATCCGGGGCGAATCGGTTCTGCTCGCGCCGGAGAACGGGACGCCGTACGAAGTGCCCGCCGATTTCGTGCTGGCGATGACCGGCTACATCCAGAATCCGACGCTGTTCGACCAGCTCGGCGTCGAGTTGCGCGGCAGCGACCGGCAGCCGGTCTACGACCCCGACACGATGGAGACGAACGTGCCGGGCGTGTTCGTGGCCGGCACCGCGGTCGCGGGAACTCCGCCGCGCAAAGTGACTGTGATCGTCGAGACGTGCCACGTGCACATCCCGCGAATCGTCGGCGCGATCAGCGGCCGTCCGGCGGTGGGACTGCCGGCGGGAAAAGAAGACGAGTGACAACAGAGCGCAGAGGGCAGAGTGAACCTGCGCTCTGCCCTCCGCGCTCTACGCTCTGCTTTACTTCGCGACGGGCGTGATCTGCGCTCGAAAATCGGCGATCGACTGCTCCGCGGTCTGAAGTGACTGCGCGACCTGCGCGCCTTCCGACTTCACGCTCTGCGCGAGCGTCGTGTTCTTCACGGTGGCCTGGCCGGTCGGCGTGAGGTCGTTGCCGATGACCTTGCGGATGTCGTCGATGTCGCGCAGGAACGATGTGAAACTCTGCGCCGCCCCCGCGTAGGAGGTCGACATCGTGCGGTACTTCGTCGCGATCTCGTCGCGCCGTTGCTCCGCGATCGCGCGCAACTCCGGATTCGAGACCGACGACGCGTCCTTCTGCCAGTTCTTCAGATACGCGTCGCTGTTCTTCTGGAGGTCGGAGTCGTTCTCACGAATCGCCGACGCGTACTCCTTCATCTTCGCCACGTCAGCGTTGTACTTGTCGTACGCCGAGCGCAGATGATCGGACGGCGCGTTCAGCAACGCATCGAGCGATGCCAGGACCGAATCGATCTGCAATCTTGCTTTCGTGCTGTTCTGCTGCAGTGCGTCGAGCGTCGTTGCCGTGCGCTTCGAGCGATCGGGGGCGCTCGTCGCACACGCGGCGAGCACGAGGGCCATGAGGATCGGGAACAAAATTTTCTTCAAGATGAAACTCCCTGCGTTAGTAACGCGAACCCGATCATCTTATACAAGAGTCTGGCGCCAACGTTCGCATCCCATTCAGTCTGGCCCGGGGAGACCTCGCACAAATCGAGGCCGACGATCCGTTTTTTTGCGCGATGGACCGCGCGCAACAGACCGATCGCCTCGTTCCAGGAAAGACCGCCGGGAACAGGCGTGCCGGTGCCGGGGCAGAGCGTCGGGTCGAGGCCGTCGATATCCCACGACAGATAAACGTCTTTCGGGAGCTGCGCGACGATGTTGTCGGCGATCCGCGCGAACGCAGTTCCCTCTTCTTTCGCCGCAGCGAGATCGGGATCGAAGAACGTGACGATCCGTCCCTTGGACTGTTCGATCATGCGGCTCTCGGCCTGGCCGAGATCGCGCACGCCGACCTGCACGAGCCGGCTGACGTTCGGCAGTTTCGTGACCACGTTATGGAAGATCGACGCGTGCGACCACGTGAAGCCTTCGTACGCGTCGCGAAGGTCCGCGTGCGCATCGAGATGAAGGATGCCCATGCCTGGATACCGCTCCGCGTACGCGCGCATCGCGCCGAACGGCACGGAGTGATCGCCGCCGAGGATGACGGGCATCTTGCCGTCGTCGAGGAGGGAGCGGGTGGTGGTGTAGACCCACTCGTTCATCTTCTCGCTGATCGCGTTTACCTTGCCGGCAGCGGCGCGCGTCTTCTTGTCGACAACGCCGCCACGTTTGATGACTGGCGCGGCAATCGTCTTCGCCAAGCGATTCCAGCGCTCGATCTTCTTCGGGAAATCGAGCATCGCGATGCCCGCGGCGTAAGGACGGCCGGTGTCGCGATCGAAGAGGTCGACCTGCTTCGACGCTTCGAGCACCGCGGCCGGACCGCGCGACGTTCCGCCGCCGTACGACGTCGTCGCTTCAAACGGAACCGGGACGACGACGACTCGCGATTCGTCAGTCGAGAACGGCAGGCCGTAGATGCCCGATGCGCCCGGCGCGGCGGCATCGGGATCGAATGCGCGCGGCTTCAATCCATATCCATCGGATTGATGTAGGGCTTGTCCTTGTCGACGCGCTTCAGCGCTTCCTGGAACTTCTCCTCGAGGATGCGGGCGCGATCCTTCTGACTCTCGATCTGCTTGTCGAAGCGCTTTGAGGCCTCGCTCTTCTGCGTCTCGAGATTCGAGACCATCGACTCGAGCGAACCGCTGATGGGACGCTCCTTCTCTTTATGGAAGAGCACTTCGCCGGTGACGCGGTCGATGACGAGGAACGCCTCGCAGCACGGACAGTTGGTTTCGATGTTGGACATGTATGGTGCCCGGTGCCCGGTGCCCGGTGACGGTTACCGGTTACCGGTTACGGGTAACTTTACTCCAAGGCTTGCTCCAGATCAGCAATCAGGTCGTCCACGTGCTCCAGGCCAACGGATACGCGCAGCAGGTTCTCCGGTGTCTTCGATGCCGGGCCTTCGCTCGAGTTGCGGTGCTCGATCAGGCTTTCCACGCCGCCCAGCGACGTCGCTCTGACGAACAGCTTTGTTTTCGCAGCGACCGCAAGTGCCTGTTGGCGTCCGCCGCGCACGAGGAACGACAGCATGCCGCCGAACGCGCTCATCTGCCGCCGCGCGACGTCGTGACGCGCATGCGTCTCCAGTCCCGGGTAGTACACGACTTCAACGCGTTTGTTCTCCGCCAGAAATCGCGCGATGGCCATCGCGTTCTCGCTGTGCACGCGCATGCGCGCGGCGAGCGAGCGGACTCCGCGCAGGATGAGCCATGAGTTGAACGGCGACGCCACCCCGCCGATCAGCATCCGCGTGTGCTCCACATGTTCGTAGAGCTCGTCGTGTCGCGCGAAGACGAGCGCACCACCCTGCACATCACTGTGACCGCCGAGGTATTTCGTGGTCGACTGAAGGACGACGTCGGCGCCGAGCTCGGTCGGACGCTGCAACGCCGGCGTCGCAAACGTGCCGTCGACGACGGCCGCCGCTCCCCGCTCATGTGCCAGCGCACAGACGGCGGCGATGTCGACGATCTTCATCAGCGGATTCGACGGACTCTCGATCCAGACGAGTTTCGTTTCCGCGCGCATCGCGCGGCGCACCGCGTCGATGTCCTCCATCGCCACGATGTCCGACGTCAGGTTCCACCTGCGAAAGAATTCGCCGGCGATCACGCGGAACGAGTAGTAGCTGTCGTCGGGAAGAATGATGTGCGAGCCCGCCGGCATGGCCTGCATCAGCGCTGTTCCGGCGGCCATCCCCGACGCGAATGCGAGCGCCTTCGCGCCTCCGTCGATCGCCGCGAGCGCCTCTTCGAGTCGCGTCTGCGTCGGATTGCCGTCTCGGATGTAGCTGAATCCGCGTGGTGTGTCGCCGTGCTCGCTGCGCTCGAACGTCGTCGACAGATGGATCGGCGGCGCAACAGCGCCCGTCTCGTCATCGATGTGCATGCCGGCGTGGATCGCGATCGTTTCGAAATGCATGCGCGGAGTATGATTCAAGAGGGTTCCGAAATGGCGCGGGCGCGGAAGCAGGCGGTCGTTCTCGTCC
>DASVHS010000150.1:0-1625 GCA_036382495.1 Thermoanaerobaculia bacterium
CCAGCCGAAGAACCGACCCTTGATCGGGACTCCGATCGGCACCGTGCTGAGCGCTGTGACAACCATCGCGACAACAATGACCCAACGGTGCAGCATCGACCAATCCAGCGCGCGCAGATACACTCTCTCGATGCTGCCGTACACGCCATGCTCACGCGAAGACGTGTGGGACAGGTCCTCGCGTCGCAGCCAGCGCGACGACATCATCGGCGTCAGCGTGAACGAAACGATCAGCGAGATCGCGATCGCCACGGCCATCGTGATGCCGAACGAATTCATGAAGCGTCCGACGATGCCGCCCATGAAAGCCACAGGCAGGAAGACCGCGATCAGCGAGAACGAGGTCGCCGTGACGGCCATGCCCACTTCCTTCGACCCCTCCACCGCTGCCTCGCGTGGCGTCCGCTTCTTCTCTTCCATGAAGCGGAAGATGTTCTCGAGCACGACCACGGCGTCGTCGATGACGATGCCGACCGCCAGCGTCAACGCGAGCAGCGTGATGACGTTCAGCGTGAAGTTCTCGTAACGCATCGCCGCGAACGTGGCGATGATCGAGCTCGGAATCGCCACAGCCGAGATGATCGTCGGCCGCGATCTGCGGAAGAAGTACAACAACATCCCCAGCGCGACGAGGATGCCGCCCACACGCATCGGAATCGCCATGCGTCCGGCGTCGTGGATTCCGAACAGCAGAAAGTAGACGGCGAGCGTCGCCAGGACGAGCGCCGCGGCCGTCCTCAGCTTCGGCGAGGAGAGGAAGAACCACACGATCAGCGCGGCAAACAGCGAGCCGAGGATCAAGTGTTCTTTGACGGCGTTGACGGCGGCGAGGATGAAGTCGGACTGGTCGCGCACGACCTGCATCGTCCAGCCCTTCGGCAGCCCGGCCTGGATCTCGGTCAGGCGCTCTTTCAGGCCGTTGACGACGTCGATCGTGTTCGTGCCGGACTGCTTGCGCACCGACAACACGACTGCCGGCTTTCCTTCGACCGTGGCCACGGACTCCGGCTCGGCCACGCTGTCCTCGATACGCGCGACGTCACCGATCTTCACGACATAGCCGTTGCGCTCCGTGATCGGGATCGCCGCGAACTCGGCAGGCGTCGAGACGCGTCCGTACGTCCGCAGCGAGAGATCGCGCAGACCCTGCTCGACTTTACCGCCGGGGATCTGCACGTTCTGCGACTGCAGCGCAGCGTTAACCTGGGCGGTCGTCAATCCATGGGCGGCGAGCTTCTCGGTGTCGACGACCACATTGATCTGGCGCGGACGTCCGCCGATGATCAGGACCTGGCCCACGCCGCTGATCGACTCGATGCGCCGGCGCAGCTTCTTGTCGGCGAATTCGGTGATGTCGCGGATCGGCGCGGGGCCGGAAAGCGCGATCGACAGGACCGGGATCGAGTCGGGATCGAATTTCTGAATGATCGGAGGATCAGCATCCTTCGGCAGGTCGCCGAGGATGGTGTTGACCCTGTCGCGGACTTCCTGCGCGGCGACGTCGGCGTTCTTCTCCAGCACGAACTGAATCGTGACCTGCGAGACACCCTCTGACGAGATCGACTGCAGCTGATCGATGCCGCTGATCGTGTTGACGGCCTCCTCGACTTTGTCGGTGATGTCGG
>DASVHS010000151.1:0-1504 GCA_036382495.1 Thermoanaerobaculia bacterium
TTCATCTCCACGACACGGCCACCCGGGTCGACCGCGAGAAAACCGGAAGCGAGACTTCGCGTCAGCGCGGCGGTGACGCGCTCCAGGTCATCGGCGCGGCTCTTCTGCACATCGTGCATCCGCTGAAGCTCGAGCTCCTGCGCCTTCATCGTCGCGATCGACTTGCGAAACGTGTCGATGAGGTATTCCTGCTCGTCGCGGTGTGGCTCGAGTTGCTCGATCTGCGACGCGGCGTCGAGCATGTCCTCGATGGGCCGGGTGATGCGCGGCAGATAGAAGCCGAGGAGGAGTGCTCCAACCGCGGTGGCCAACAACGAGATCACGGTGGTTGCCCAGAATGTGACCGTGAGCGTCGTCAGCTGCGATGAGTCGAACACGAAGACAACCGTCGACCCCTGCACGGTCCGCACGAACCGCTCGACGTTGTCGGCGCTGGGAGGTACACCGACGCTGAGCTCGCGGCCGTTGCGCATCACCGTGACTCCCGCGATGCCGTAGCGCGACTGCAGCAGGCCCAGCCTCGCCGGCGTGGAGACCGGATCGGAAAGGACGTTGGATCGCACCATGTCGTCGCCCGCCATGCGAACGCTGGTCGACCAGCTGTCCCACGTGGCCTCACGCGTGTGGCTGAGAAAATTCTGCAGCAGCAGAAGCTGGAAGATGATCAGGAACGCCAGGAAGCCGACGAGCGCGCCGAAGAAAAGACGCACGTCGCGGCGAAAACTGATTTTGGTCAGCGCAGGAGAAGCGCCAGATACCATGACCAGAGTGTAGGCCCAAAGAAGAGCATGACCAACGCCGCGAGGCCGAGAAAGACGCCGAACGGCACCGCCGCCTGCATCCCTTTGTCGCTCCTGGCCGCCACGACGCCACCGACCACGGCGCCGATCACGGACGCGACGACGAGCAGCGGGAACAGAGGTTCCCATCCCAGAACCGCGCCGAGCATCGCGATCATCTTTACGTCGCCGAGACCCATTCCTTCGATCTTGCGGACGAGCCGGTAGGCAAGCGCGATCGAAAAGAGCACCGACGCACCGATCAGCGCTCCCGCCAGCGAGTCGATCAGCGATTGCGACAGCATCAGATCGGGTGCGTAGCCGAGGCCGAACTGAATGAGCGCGCCGATGCCCACGCCGATCACGATGCCGGGAATGTCGATCACGTCCGGCAGGATCTGAATCTCGGCGTCGATGTAAATCAGCACGAGAATCATCGAGACTGTGGCCGCGACGAGGATGAACAGAGGCGACACGCCGGTGCGCTGAAAAACTGCCAGATAGAACAACGCGTTCGCGAGCTCGACGAGCGGATAGCGGATCGAAAATGGCTGATGACAGGCGCGACATCGTCCCCGCAACCAGAGATAACTGAGGATCGGGACGTTGTCGTAAGCCTTGATCGGCGCGTTGCAGTTCGGGCAGTGACTGGCCGGAAAGACGATCGACTCTTCGCGCGGGTAGCGGTGGATGACGACGTTGAGGAAACTGCCGACAATCGCGCC
>DASVHS010000152.1:0-13037 GCA_036382495.1 Thermoanaerobaculia bacterium
GCCAGAACGAGTCTTCGCTTATCCAGCATCTTGTGCAGGTACTTGCCTGTGGCGCTGCCTTTGATCTTCGCGATCTGCTCCGGCGTACCCTCACCGATGATGTAGCCGCCCTGATCGCCGCCCTCCGGCCCCAGGTCGATCACGTGGTCGGCAGTCTTGATGACGTCGAGGTTGTGCTCGATGACGACGACCGTGTTTCCGCGATCGACGAGACCGTGCATGAGATGCAGAAGCTTGGCGACGTCGTCGAAGTGCAAGCCCGTCGTCGGCTCATCGAGGATGTAGAGCGTCTGACCGGTCGCGCGTTTCGCGAGCTCCTTCGCCAGTTTCACGCGCTGCGCCTCGCCGCCCGACAACGTCGTCGATGACTGCCCGAGCTTGATGTAGCCGAGGCCGACCTCGTCGAGCGTGCGGAGGATGTTCGCGAGTTTCGGGATGTTGCGGAACGTCTCCAGCGCCTGCTCGACCGTCATGTCGAGAATGTCGGCGATCGAATAGCCCTTGTACGTGACCTGCAGCGTCTCGCGGTTGTAACGCCGGCCGCCGCACACATCGCACGTGACGTAGATGTCGGGCAGGAAATGCATCTCAATCTTGATCTGCCCGTCGCCTCGGCACGCTTCGCAGCGTCCACCTTTGACGTTGAACGAGAAACGGCCCGGACCATAACCACGCATACGCGCTTCCGGCGTCTGCGCCATCAGGTTGCGGATCTCGGTGAAGAGCTGCGTGTACGTCGCCGGGTTCGAGCGCGGCGTGCGGCCGATCGGCGACTGATCGATGTCGATCACCTTGTCAAGCAGATCCAATCCTTCGATGACGTCGTACTCGCCAGGTGTCGCGGACGAATCGAAATAGTGACGCGACAAAGCCTTGTGAAGGATGTCGTTCACGAGGGTCGACTTTCCGGAGCCGGAAACACCGGTGACGGCAACGAACACGCCGAGCGGGATCGTGACGTCGAGGTTCTTCAGATTGTTCTGGCGCGCGCCACGGATGATCAGCGCTTTCTCGCCGATCGGGCGACGCTTGACCGGCACGTCGATCCGCGCGTCGCCGCGCAGGTACTTCGCCGTCAGCGACGACGGGAACGTCATGATGTCCTTGAGCGTGCCTTCGGCAACGACTTCCCCGCCGTGAACACCGGCGCGGGGACCGAGGTCGATGACGTGGTCGGCGGACTCGATCGTCTCTTCGTCGTGCTCGACCACGATCACCGTGTTGCCGAGGTCGCGCAGCTCGAGGAGTGAGTCGATGAGCTTTCGGTTGTCGCGCTGGTGAAGTCCGATCGACGGCTCGTCGAGCACGTACAGCACGCCCATGAGCTTCGATCCGATCTGCGTTGCCAGGCGGATGCGCTGCGCTTCACCGCCCGAGAGTGTCGCGGCGTTGCGATCGAGCATCAGATAGCCGACGCCGACGGAGTTGAGGAAGCCGAGACGGTCGCGGACTTCCTTGAGGATCTTGCCGGCGATCGTCTCTTCGCGCTCCGTCAGTGAAATCGTTTTGAAAAATACTTCCGCGTCCTTGAGCTGTTGCGCGGCGACCTGGTCGATCGAGCGGCCGGCGACGGTGACGGCAAGCGCTTCGGGCTTGAGCCGCCTGCCTTTGCAGGCCGGACACTTCTTCGGCGTCATGAAGCGCTCGATCTCTTCGCGGATGTCATCGTTGTCGGACTCGTGATACCGGCGCTTGAGCATCGGCATCAGGCCTTCATAAGTCCCCATGTACGAATACGACGACTCAGACCCTTCGAACTTGAACTTGATCTTCTCCCCGGTGCCCAGGAGGATCGCGTTGCGACCCTGCTCCGGGATCTTTTCCCACGGCGTGTCGAGAGAAAACTTGTAATGTTTCGCCAGCGTGTGGATCTGCTTGATGCGCCAGTTGTCGGCGCCTTCCTTCCACATCGCGATCGCGCCGTCGTTGATCGACTTCGTCGGATCGGGAACGATCTTCCGCTCGTCCATCTCCAGCAGCACGCCCAGACCGGAGCAGCCGGGACAGGCGCCGTACGGTGAGTTGAACGAGAACAGCCGGGGCGTGATCTCACCGATGGAGATGCCGCAATCGGGACACGCATAGTTCTGCGACAGCAGCTCTTCCCGATTTCCCTCGGCATACAGAATCTTGACGAGACCTTTGGTTACGCGGGTCGCAGTCTCGAGCGAGTCGGCGAGCCGCTGGGCGATGCCTTCCTTGACGACGAGCCGGTCGATGACGATGTCGATCGTGTGCTTCTTCTGCTTGTCGAGGACCGGCGGGTCAGCGAGCTCGATCATCTGTCCGTTGACGATGGCCCGGGTGAAGCCTTCTTTCACCATCTGCAGCATCTGCTTGCGGTACTCGCCCTTCTTGCCGCGGATGTACGGAGCGAGGATCGTGAACTTCGTGCCGTTCGGCAGCTTCAGCAGGCGGTCGACCATCTGCTGAATCGTCTGCGGGCGGATTTCCTGGCCGCAGTTCGTGCAGTGCGGCACGCCGATCGACGCGTAGAGCAGCCGCAGGTAGTCGTAGATCTCGGTGACGGTGCCGACGGTGGATCGCGGGTTGCGCGACGTCGTGCGCTGTTCGATCGAGATCGCCGGCGAAAGACCTTCGATCGAGTCGACGTCCGGCTTTTCCATCTGCTCGAGGAACTGCCGCGCGTAAGCGGACAGCGACTCGACGTAGCGGCGCTGACCTTCAGCGAAGATCGTGTCGAAGGCCAGTGACGATTTTCCGGAGCCGGAGACGCCGGTGATGACGACGAATTTGTTTCGAGGGACAACGACGTCGATGTTCTTGAGGTTGTGCTCGCGTGCACCGCGGATGACGATGGAGTCCATGGGTTGGATTGATACTAACTCCGGGAAACGCGGGAGTGTTCCCGCCGCGATTCAGGGCCGCACTCTTGTGGGCGTGAACTTGTTTTCCGGGCCGAAATTCTTCGACAGGTAGAGAACCATCTTTGCTTTGTCCGCGTCCGCGACCACCGCGCCCCAGCGGATCATCTTGTCGACTTCCGCCGTCCACTGCTTCTCGGTGAGGCGCTGCTGCGCGAGCATGTCGCTGGAGTGACATGGCAGACAAGCTGCCTCGACTGTTTTCACGCCGTCGCCCTTCGGGAGAGGTTTGAATTTCGTTCCGATCCGCGGAAGCGGCGTTTTCGCAGCAGCACAAAACAGGATGAGGCCCAGCGACCCGGCGACCCAGCGACCCAGCGACCTCATGCCGTCACCTCGACATCGACCGAGTGCCATCCGTTGTACAGATATCCGCTCTGGTTCCATGTGGTCTGTTGCGGCTGAACGGCGCCCCGGCTGTCAGTCGCGCGCGCAGTCAACGTGGTCTTGCCCTTCGACCGCGGCGTCCATCGATACGACCAGAGCCGCCACGCGTACGGCTCGTGACGCGAGTCGAGTTGCGCGTCTGACCACGTCGCTCCGCCGTCGTCACTCACTTCGACTCTGGCGATGTCGGGCGCGCCCGAGAACGCGAATCCGCGAATCGTGTGTGCATGGCCGGCGCTGGCAGACTTCGGCGACGTCGTGATGTTCGACTTGACCGCGAGCTCCGTGACCGGATGCATCTCCTCCGGCTTGAACGCGACGCCAGGCGCGCCAGGCGTGTTCGGCCAGCGATAGGCGGTCTCCATGTAGAAGCCTTTGATCGGATCGGGTTGAGGCGAGATGCGCATGAGCCACTTCATCCAGTGATCGCCGGCCCAACCCGGCACGATCAGGCGCAGAGGAGCACCGTGAGTTACCGGCAAGGCGACGCCGTTCATCTCCCAGGCGAGGATCGCATCCGACATCGCCTTCTCCATCTCGACGCTGCGGTGAAACGGTGGAACTTTCTGCGGCGGATTATCGCTGCCGAAAAGATGGAGATGCTTCGCGGTATCGCGGACGCCGGCGTGTTCCAGGACGTCGCGCAAACGCACGCCAGACCATTTCGCATTGCCGACCGCGCCGTATCGCCACTGCACGCCCGGAACGACGGGCTGCTGAAACGCCCGGCCATTGCCCGCGCACTGCAGCACGCACGTCGCCTCCGCGCGCGGCATTTTCTTCAGATCCGCGAGCGACAACGTGAGCGGATGCTCGACTTCGCCGTCGATCGTCAGCTTCCACTGCTTCGCGTCCGGAGTGTGCGGAATCCAGTGGCTGCGTACGAAGAAGAGGTCGTTCGGAGTCAGATAGTCGGTCAGCAGCTCGAGCGGTGTCTCCGCGTCTGCAGCATAGCCATTCAGCTGCAGCAGATAGCGGGACGGCGCGGCGATCAGCTCGCGCGCGACGATCGGGAGGAGCGTGGCCGCACGCAGAAAATTGCGTCGATCGAAAGCCATACGAAGAGTCTACTCCGTCGTCGAGCCGATCAACCAGACGCGGTATGCGTCGGACAGATGATCGATGCGGATCACGGCGAACTCCGGCACTTCGTACGGATGAGAGGCAAACA
Organism: Thermoanaerobaculia bacterium; assembly: GCA_036382495.1. Taxonomy (GTDB): domain Bacteria; phylum Acidobacteriota; class Thermoanaerobaculia; order Gp7-AA8; family Gp7-AA8; genus DASVHS01. The sequence goes on from DASVHS010000152.1 coordinate 4,444, forward strand.
GCGCCTCGCGCAAGGGTTCGACTTTCTCCTCGATCGTCTTGATGATCAGGAGCTGCTCCGTTTCATCGTTGATTTTTCCCTTCCAGCGATAGATCGAGCGCATCTTCTCGACGATGTTGACGCACGCGGCGAGGCGTCGCTCGACCAGATCATGCGCGAGCGGCGCAACATCAAACGAACTGCCGACTGTCGTGAGAACAACGACCGGTGTCATGGCATCAATGTAGATACAATCCGGTCGCTTGTTCAAGCGCATCCTGCTCGGCGCGCTCCTGATTGTTACGATCTGGCTTCTTTATGAGTGGATCACGTTCCCGGACGTGGCCAGGCTGGCGACTGAACCACCGGCGACGACCTCGTTCATGGAGATCCGCCGCCATGAGCTGAAGTCGGAAGGGAAGGACGACACGATTCAGTACACGTGGGTGTCCTACGGTCGCATCTCGCCCTATCTGCGGCGGGCCGTGCTCGTCGCCGAGGACGACACGTTCTACGAACATGGCGGGGTCGATGTGAAGGCGATGCAGGACGCGCTGAAGAAGGATTGGGAAAAGAAAAAGGTGACGCAGGGCGGCTCGACGATCACGCAGCAGCTCGCGAAGAACCTGTATCTCTCGCCATCGCGCAATCCGTTCCGGAAGTTGAAGGAGTATCTGATCGCGCGCTCGCTCGAGAACCATTTAACGAAGAAGCGGATCCTCGAGCTGTATCTCAACGTCGTGGAAATGGGAGAGCGCGTGTACGGCGCAGAAGCCGCGGCGCGGTTCTACTTCAAGGAGCCGGCGTCCGCTTTGTCACCATCGCAGGCGGCGTTGCTCGCGGGATGTCTTCCGAATCCGCGTATCATGACGCCCGATCATCCGAACAAACGTCTCCGGTCGCGACAGGCGATGATTCTGTCGCGTATGCGCCGCTGGGGTTATCTCATAGAACAGGAAGTGCTTACGGCGCCGAAGCCGAGAGCTTCCCAGCCTCCGGCAACCACGGCGCCGCAAACAGACACCGATCTCACGCCCCCTCCGTCCGATACTGCGACGACGGACACAACACCGACAGCCACGACGCCGACAGACACGACGTCGCCGACCGACACAGCACCACCGCCAACAACGACCTAGGATTCACAACATGGAACAGCATTTCAAAGTCGTTGCGATCCTGCAGATCGTCATGGGTCTTCTCTCGATCAGCATCGGGCTCATCGTCCTCGGCATCGTCGCCGGCGCGGGAGCATTCGCGAGCGCGCTCAGCGGCAACCATCTCGCGTTCCTCATCACCGGCACCGTCGGTCTGGTCATCGGCGCGTTCCTGCTCCTTCTGTCACTACCGAGCATCGTCGCCGGCATCGGACTTCTGCAGCGCCGTGAGTGGGCGCGCATGCTCACGATCGTCCTGTCCTTCTTTCATCTCATGCACGTCCCGTTCGGAACGATTGTCGGGACGTACTCGCTGTGGGCGCTTTTTCAACCCGACGCCGAGACTTACTTCGTTTGAGATGCGATCTCGGTGATCTGGAACTTTCGACTTTGGGGAGTCGCGAAGAAGACCAGATCGCCGTTGTTGCGGATGCAGACGCCGACCCGGGCCGCCGCGTAATCATGTGCCGTAGTTTCCAGAATGATGCAAACCGGCTTGCGTCTACCGAAAACCACCGTTGCGCGGTGAGCCTCGCGGCCCCAAGATGTGACGCAGGGTCAGGAACTTGGTGAGGAGTAGCCGGATGTGGTCCGTCTTTTGCCCTTGGCTCGTCCTGGGATGACTTCGAGCGAACGCCAGCAGCGGACATGGAAGCGGAGCGATTACCGCGTGATCTGCAATTGTCAGATCCACGCACGTCGCGAGCGGACGCTTTGGCGGCGTTCCATTCGGGCAGCCAGAAATCTCAAAGCAAAAGGCATCGCGCTGCTCGTTGGAGTTCCTCTCGCGCTGGGTGCCCTGCAGTTCCCGACCGAAGCGATGAACATCACGCTCGGCGAGACGCTGGTCGTCGGCCACGTGTTCACGCGTGAGCTTCCACAGGCCGCGAACAATTTCGCGATCTTCACCACGCCGCGCATCCGAAACCAGTTTCTCGAGCCGGTGATTCAACAGACGTTCACGCTCGATCGCGTGAAAGAGCAGTTCTTCAACGCGAACGTCCCGTACGGCTCGATCATCTATCGCGAAGCTGTGCGAAACGATTTGCCGCCGGAGCTCGTGGCGGCCGTCATCGAAGCCGAATCCGACTTCCGTCCCCGGCTCGTCTCGAACAAGAACGCCCTCGGCCTGATGCAGATCGTCCCGGAGACGGGAAAGCTCATGGGAGCCGAAGATCTGTTCAACCCGGACGAGAATATCGCCGCAGGAACGAAATACCTTCGCTATCTCATCGACCGTTTCCCCGATCAGGGTCTCGCGCTCGCCGCATACAACGCCGGCGAAGGCAACGTCGAGAAATTCGGCGGCATCCCGCCGTTCACCGAAACGGTGAACTACCTGCACAGAGTGAACGAGAGGACGAACCAGTATCGCCAGCGCGTTCACGGAACGTATCTCGCGTCCGTGCGCATCCAGAATTCGATGGCGATTCGTTAGCGCGCGTACAATGACGCGATGCGTGGCGAAGAACGGCGCGAGTTCCAGCGTCTCCGCCTCGACCCTCCCCTCCCGGGAACCCTCGGCAGCACCGCGGTCTCGATCCTCGAGCTCGGAGTCCTCGGCGCGCGCGTGCAGCACGCCACTCCGCTTGACCAGGAGTACGCCGAGCTCCATTTCGCTTCCGGCACCGACGATGTCGGCATGCGCTGCGAAATCATCCGCACGGTGAAGAGCAGCGACGCAAAGTATCCCGACTCCGGTCTTCAGTCCGGCGTCCGCTTTCTCGCCGCGATCGATGATTCCGGCGACAGCCTGCGCGCGTTGCTTGCGCGACTCGTAACGCACGAATTCGAGGTACGGCGAAAGCTTCCGAACTCGATGCCGCCGGCGTCGTCAGTCGACGGTGACAAAACCGTCCGCGGAGCGGATGCGGCCTTCCTCTGCTATCGACTCGAGAGCGGCGTCTGGCGCAAGCGGCGCGTGTTCCTTCCCGAACAGCCGTCGTCTGGCTTCACCGTTGCGCGGACCGAAGACAACGCAGAGATGCAGCGTCTATGTCGTGTGTTCGAAGCATCGGATGAAGAAGGACGGCGACTCATTCGCCTGTTCGCGGAGCTGAGCGTCAGCGACGTGCTGGAGATTCCGCCGAGGCAATAGGGAACCTCTGCACAAGTCCGGCGCGTGGCGTTGCGGGCGCCGCTGTGCCGTATGCGACGCCGCTGCGACGCAGGCGACGCGGGGCATCGCTGAGGAGCGGCGGCATCGCAGACGGCCCGGCGCCGCCCGCAACCCGAAGGGCTGACGGCGTTTGCGGGTCGCAATCGCAGTCAGCGCCGCGCGCCGGATTTGTGCAGAGGTTCCCTGGCTGCTTCTTTCGACGCGTGCGCGATCGGAAGCGTGAAGAAGAACTTCGTCCCTTTTCCCTGTTCGCTCTCGACCCAGATGCGGCCGCCGTGCGCTTCGACGATTCCCTTCGCAATCGGAAGTCCCAGGCCGGCGCCGAGCCGTTCGGTGCGCTTGGCCTGCCAGTAGGGACTGAAGATGTCGTTGAGATGCCGCGCCGGGATTCCTGGGCCCGTGTCAGCAACCGTGAACATCACGTCCTGTTCGCGCGGCTCGGCGGATAGAGAGACGACGCCGCCCTTCGGCGTGAACTTCAACGAGTTGCCGACGAGGTTGGACATCACCTGCAGAACGCGATGGCGGTCGGCATAAACCGCGGGCACGCCGTCGGCGAGCCGCCGCTGGAGCGTCACGGAGCCCGCCGCCGCCTGCGCTCTGAACAACTCGTATGTCTCCGCGAACAACGACGACACTTCCACCGTCTCCGGATCGATCGGCAGCCGCTTGCCGCCGTCGAGTCGCGTGACGTCGAGAAGGTCGGCGATCAACCGGCTCATGCGCTTCGCCGAGACACCGATCGTGTCGATCTGTTCGCGATCATCGGCGGGAATGCCGTCGCTGGTCTTCAGGAGCGATGCCGCGAGCGTCACAGCGTTGAGCGGATTCCGGAGGTCGTGTGAAACGATCGCCAGGACTTCTTCGCGGGCACTCACCAGCTGCTGCGAATCGAGATACAGCCTGGCATTGTCGATGGCCAGCGACGCGTGGTGCGCCAGCTCTTCAAACAGCGGCACATCATCCTTCGTATACGGCTTCCCCTCGGGCTGAACCGCGATGACGACGCCGAGGTTCTGGCCACGGCTGACGAGCGGGACGACGAGCATGGTGCCGCTCGCGTTCGCGCGACCGGTCGCGTACTCGTCCATGCCCGATGCACCGCCGACGACACGCGTCTCGCGCGTCTGCATGATCTGGAGCAGGATTTCGGGAATGTCGCGGCGTTGCTGGCCGATGTCCGCCGCGAGCTTCGCTTCGAGCTCGGGGTTGCGATGCGCCGCGGCGACCCGCTGCAACGATCCGTCGGAGTCGACCATGTCGATCGTGCACGCCTGCGCGAGATTCGGGACGATGAGACGGGCCAGAGCGCCGATGGTCTGCTGATAATCGAGCGACGCCGTCAGTTCCTGAACGGCAGCGGCGAGAAACGCAGCACGACGTTCTTCCTGCTCGGCGGCGGCGCGCGCTTTCTGGGCTTCCGCCGCTTCGCGCTCCGCTTCCTTGCGACGGCGCGTCGCCTCACCAGCGAGAAGTCGCATCTGCCGCCCGAGGCCCGCCACGAGCATGGCCGACGTGAGTGCGAGGAGAGTGAGGACGATCGTCAGCGACATGTTCCAGCGCTCGGTCTGCCGGATGTTCGAGAGCCGTTCTTCGATTGCGGACTGCAGCGCCATCTCGACGTTCGACGCAGCGGCCAGCGATTTCTCGTAGGCCGGGTGATGTTCGAACAGACGTGCCGTGAAGACTTCCTGCGGCAGAGGGCGCGACAGAAACTCGCTGCGGCGGACTCCGGCGTGCCATCGATTGCTCTCGTTCGTCAGGACGCCGAGATCGCGGCTGAGGTCCTCGCCGAGTTGCGGGGCGAGTGTTTCGAGCGCTCGGCGATTCGCATCCTGATGAGCGACGAGCTGGAAGTATGCGTTCCGGTACTGCTCCTGCCCCGTCACCTGATACGCGACGATCTTGTCGACCTCGGCGGACAGATCGACCTGGATCTGATTCGCTTCGCGCCGGGCCGGCTCGGCAACGCGCGAGATCTCGTCGCGCATCCGCTGGGTGCGGTTCGAGACGACGATCGGAAGGACGACGAGCGACAAAAGCGACACGATGATGAACGTGACCGGGAGCACAGTCTTCCACGTGTTCTCCGGGCTGACGCGCCAGAGACTCCTCCGCTCGATGGGCGGCGAGGATGTTTTTCTTTCAGTTTTGGTCACGCTTCGGGCAATCGCTCTTCAGCGAGGGGCAGCAAACCGCTTACCATATCGCGCGATGGTGGAGAATGATCGGCGAAGTTTTCAGCGGATGAAGCTCGGTAAACCCCTGCTGGCTATGTTGGATGGCCAGAGCGCACTCATCCTCGACATCGGGATGACTGGCGCCTTTCTCGAGCACTACGGCGGGGTGATGACCGGTGACCGGTTCACGCTCTCGTTCCGGTGGAAGGGGACTGAAATCAAGTTCGGCTGCGAGGTCCGGCGGACGAACGTCATCCGCTCCGCGGAGGGAAGTCAGGCCACCGTGTCGCACTCCGGCGTCGTGTTCGTCAACGATTTCGGCGACGGACCGGCCAAACTCGCGGACATGATGGGGACGTTCGTCGGGCGCATTCTCGCCGCGCAGAAGGCGAACGCCAGCGCCGACGGGGATCAGAGCGCATCGATGCTGTTTCAGATGGGAGATGCGCGCCGTGCCCGCGCCAAGGGCTACGTCGCGTACCTGTTCGACGGGAAGGCGTGGACGATCCGCAGAACGCAGGTCGGCCAGCAGCCGCGGACCGGCTTCACGGTCGCGGCGTACGAAGACGAAGACGACCTCGAGACGTTGTGCCGCACATACGAGGTGGCCGACGCGGAGGGCCGCAACCTGATCCGCCTCGTCGCGGAGCTCAGCGCGAATTCGATTAAGAAGTAGCGAACCACCCCGGATCGATCTCTTCGAACGACGTGACGATCAAGTCCGCCGGCGAGAGGTCCTGAAATGTCTGCGCGCGACGGTTGCGAATGGCGATGCAGTACATCCCCGCCGCTTTCGCCGCGCGCACGCCGACTGCCGCGTCCTCGAACACGACGCACTGCGCGGGATCGACTCCGAGGCGTCCGGCCGTGACGAGGTAGGCCTGCGGGTCCGGCTTGCCGCGCTCCACTTCGCTGCCGTCGACGATCACCGCAAACCTGCGCAGCAGACCGAAACGTTCGAGAACCGTCTCGATCGAGTTGCGCACCGCCGACGATGTGATCGCGAGGGTGATGCCGAGCTCGTGAAGACTCGACACCATCGTTCGCACGCCGGCCATGAGCTCGAGATCTGCCGACGCGGCGATCTCCTCGTCGAAATACCTTTGTCGCTCGGCGAGCAACTCGCCCTCGGAACGTCGCCATCCGAGGGTCGATCGCATCTCGCGGATGTGGTCAATGATTCTCCGGCCCGACGCCGCGCGGAACTCTTCGCTCATGTCTTCGTAACGCGAGCCCATCGCGCGACACAAACGGTCGTCTGCCGCGGTGTGCTGGTGCTCGAGGTCGATGATCGTCTCGTCGAAGTCGAAGATTACGGCCTCGACGCGACGCGGGAAGTTGCGTGGCCGCTCTCGCATCGTTACTGTGCCTGCACCGTGCAACCCAACTTCCAGCACACGATCACGGTAGTCGTCATCGCCGGTCTCGCTCTCTTTGGAATCGGCGGAACGCTCCTGTTCTTCTCATTTCGCGCGTTCGGAACGGCGCGCCGCGGCGACATCAAGCACATCGTTCTGCTGGTCGTGGCGATCGCGTTCATCCTCATTTCCTGCGTGGGGCTCCTCGTCTGGTCGACGATGCAGAAGTGATCCCGAGCTCGCGCATCACGCTCTGTGTGTGCTCGCCCAGGAGCGGAGGTGCGCTGCGGATCGGGAAGCGGGTGCCGGAGAACAGGATCGGGTTGCGCACGGCCTCGTAGCGGCCGCCCTCGGGATGATCGAGCGCGACCACGAGCACGCGGCCGGGCGCGCTCTCCAGCGCTTCACGCACACCCTGCACGAGCGCGACGGGGATCGACACGCGGCGGCAGCGCTCGACCCAGTCGGCCGCCGGACGTGTCCGGAACATCGTGTCCAGCTGGGGCACGAGCTCGTCGCGGTGTTCGACGCGCGTGGCATTCGTTTCGAACCGCTGATCTTCGAGCAGATCGGGACGGCCGATCACCTCGCAGAGATATGCGAAGTGGCGATCGGTCCCCGCACCGATCGCGAACGCGCGATCGCTTCCATGAAATACCTGATATGGAACGATCGACGGATGGGCGTTACCCCATCGCGTCGCCTCTTCTCCCGTCACGAGCGCATTCTGGGCGACGTTGACGAGTGACGCGATCGTCGAGCTGAAGAGCGACACTTCGATGCGTGCGCCGCGGCCTGTTTTTTCGCGCGCGTACAACGCGGCGCAGATCGCGCCGGCGGCGTAATGCGCGGTGAGAACATCGGACAGCGCCACGCCGGTTTTCACCGGCTCGCCGTCCGGTTCGCCGGTGATCGCCATGAGTCCCGATGCAGCCTGCGCGAGCAGATCGTAGCCGGGCGTCTCCGCGTCGCTCGTGTCGCTGTCGAATCCTGAAATCGAACAGTGAATCGACCGTGGATTGCCGCGGCGAATGTTGTCGAGGCCGAGTTTGCGGCGTTGCGCCGGAAGAAAATTGTCGACGATGACGTCAGATCGGGCGATGAGCTTCTTCGCCACCTGCCGCCCAGCCGGCGACGTCAGGTCGACTGCAACGGATTCCTTGTTGCGGTTGACCGACAGGAAGTACGCGCTCACCCCGCGGAGGAACGGCGGACCCCAGCGCCGGGTCTCGTCGCCGTGCTCCGGCTCTTCGATCTTGATGACGCGCGCACCGGCGTCGGCGAGAAATTGCGTGCACAAAGGTCCGGCGAGAACGCGGGAGAAATCGGCGACGAGAAGACCTTCGAGCGGCAGCTTCTGTGCTCTGCGCTCAGCGCTCCGTGATCTCGTCAACGGTATTGCTGTTTCAGCGCGTCGAGATCCGCGAGCGTCTTCCGCAGAATGTTGACGACCTTGTGGACCTCGGTTCCGTAGGTGCGGAGCTCGGCGTCGCAGTCGCCCATTCCGTACACGGCCTCGTCCTTCTCCAGACGGTCGCGCTCGAAGCGGAGTCGCTCGCCAAGCTCCTCGATCTCGGTCAGCAGGATGAAGTTGATGTCCTTTTCGCCGAGGTAGCGTTTGCACTGGGGGCAATAAATGGAACGGTCTTCGGACGACTCGACCAGTTCGAAGACGAACTGTCGCTGGCACTGCGGGCATTCGAAGACTTCTGGTAGCACGGTCTCAACTCTCTCGAAGATTGTGCCACCGAAACGCGCGATCAGCGTCGGAATTCCGATGTTGACGGTGAGGTTAGCGCGC
>DASVHS010000153.1:0-1608 GCA_036382495.1 Thermoanaerobaculia bacterium
CCCCCCGCATCCGTGAACTTCACGGCGTTGTCCAGCACGATCATGATCAGTTGGCGAATGAGAGTCGGGTCGCCCTCGACAGGCGCTTCCTCGAATTCGTCGACCGTGAGCTCTACGTTCTTTTGACGGGCCACGATTTGCGCCGCGTCGGCAGCATCGACGGCGATGTCATCAAGGAAGATACGTGCCCTGTCGATCTGTTGCTCGCCCGCATCCGCGCGCGCGAGAACGAGCAGGCTGTCCACTATGCCTCCCAGCCGGAGTGCCTCGGCTTCGACACCACGAAGCGCGGAAACGTAGTTCGCCGCTTCCCGCGGTTGCTGCAACGCCACCTCGGCGCGCGTCCTCAGGATCGTAATCGGCGTTCTCAGCTCGTGCGCCGCGTCGGCCATGAAGCGGCGCATGAATTCAATCGATCGTTCGATTGGCGCGGTCGACTTCCGGACGAGAAAGAATCCGCCCGCCGCGACAAGAAACAGCGCGGCGAACGCGATCACTACGAACGCGGTGATCAGATCCACGTATTTATCTTGCAGTTCGACCTGGTCGGCCACGGCTACCGCGACGAGCGGGTGACCGGAAGCGAGCTTGAACCGGAGTGCGTGAAGCCGGAGCGTCCGATCTTCGGGAGTGTCGCTCTGACGCGTGATCTGACCGACACTCCCTGCGTCCTTCGCCGCATGGCGAATCCAATCGTCGACCTTCGCCGGCTTTATCGGGTTTCCCTGAACGTCGAGGAGGTAGAGAATGCGATCGGGGATGTTGAGCTCGTCGACCGCATCGATGACGCGTCCGCGCGCCCCCGCCGCTTCCATCTCTCTGATGCGAGCGGCCCGCACCAGCTCCAGTGTCGCGCTCTTGAGCGAGTCATCGAGCTGTTGCGACAATTGATAGCTGATGACTGCGAACAACCCCGCGCCGAGCAGGAGGATGATGAGCCCGAAAGTCGCGACGTACCAGATTGTGAGGCGGACCCGCAGGCGTGCGAGGCGCTGAATCCCGAGCCGCGACGAGGTCGCTTCAATCCCCAAAACGATACCCGGAGCCGCGCACTGTCTGGATCAACTTGACCGGGAAGTCGTCGTCGATCTTCCGGCGCAGGCGCCGCACCAGCACCTCGAGCACATTCGTGAAGGGATCGTGGTTCTCGTCCCAGACGTGCGCGGTGATCGCCGCCCGATCGACCACTTGCCCAGGATGAAGCACGAAGAACTCCAGCAGTGAAAACTCCTTCGCCGTCAGCTCGATCGGCTTGCCCGCGCGCCGCACGCGCTGCGCCTGGAGATCGACCTCGAGATCCGAGACCTTCAACGTCTCCGGCAGCGGAGCGCCGCGCCGCCTCGCCAACGCTCTCACTCGCGCCAGCAGCTCCCGGAACGCGAACGGCTTGGTGAGATAGTCGTCCGCGCCGACCTCGAGACCAGCCACGCGATCGTCGACGGTGTCACGCGCCGTGAGCATCAGTATCGGAGTCGCGACCTCGCGCGCTCTCAGCTCGCGGCAGAGATCGAAACCGTTTCCACCAGGCAGCATTACGTCGAGAATGATGACGTCGAACTTTCCCAGGAGAGCCTTCATTTTCCCGTCGGCGTAATTCGCGACCGTAAC
>DASVHS010000154.1:0-5304 GCA_036382495.1 Thermoanaerobaculia bacterium
CTGTGGCTCCTGCACGCTCCCGACTCGCGCTTTCTTCGAAAGATCTGGTGGGATCCTCGGTTCGAGCAGATGCGGCTGGCCATCGAGGCACGGCAGCGCGAGCAGAGAATGCAGGGTCTGCCGCCGGACGAGCGCAACCGCGTCAACCGGATGGTCGAGCGCGAAGCTCAGATCAATCGTCTCGCCGCGCAGAATCCGTCATTCACCGGCGAGTTGCTGCGGACCGAGCTCGTGAAGACCCAGAAACTCGTCGAGTCGTTTCTCGACATGGCGGTCACGTGCAACCGGTACGAGCAATATCTCGGCAGCGTCGATCTCGATGCTCTGGACAAGGATCGCCAGCGGTGGCAGGCGCGATGCGCGTCGGACAAGACGCCTGATGCCGAACGGGACATCGCGAAGAAAAATCTCGCGGTCATCGAAAAGCGCCTCGACAAACTCCGCGACATCCGCAACTACCTCGGCATCGCCCGCGGCCAGCTCGATCTCATCGAGAATTCGTTTCAGCTCATCGCCGATCAGATCGTGACGATGCAGTCTCCGAACGAGCTCTCCGGTCAACTCGATGACTTGCTGACCGGCGTCGAGTCGGTTCAGGAGACCGCCCGCGATACCGAGAAGATTCTCAGCACAATGGAGGGCCGGGCATGAGCGATTTCCGTGTTTTGCCGCCCTGGGCGGAAGACCTCCGCCGCCGTTATGTCCGTGGCGAAGCGTCGATCTTCGTTCTGTACGGCAACGTGTACGACTCGGTCATCAGCGGCAACCAGATCCTGACGCTGACGGACTTTCTCGCCAGTGTCCTTCTGAAAGAGAGCAAGGACACGGTGGCGATCTACAACGTGGCGACCGGTGTGCGCTTCGCGAAGAGAAGCAGGAACGAATCTGCCGGCCTCGACGACCTTCTGCTCTCGACCGAGAAGATGAAGGTTCTTGCAGCGATTGAACGGATGCTGATCGGCGGCACCAGAACCGCTGCCGTGCTCGAATACGCCGAAGCGATCGCACCGTCCGGCGATTCAAACTTTCAGAGCGAGGCGGACCGCGCCGCGATCGTCACGCTGCACCGCTGGTCGTTCCTTCCCGAGATCGAGCGCAGCGACAACGTCGTGATCCTCATCGCCGAAAATCTGACAGAGTTGTCGGGAAAGATCGTCTCCAACCCGAAGGTCGCCGTCGTCGAAGTGCCCATGCCCGACGCGGACGCACGAAAATCCGCGGCGCGACTTGCCGACAAGCGCATGTCGGAGCAGGAAGCCCAGCGCTATTCAGACGTCACGGCCGGCCTCAAGGCCATCCAGATCATTTCGATCCTCACGCCTCCGCCCGTGACGGAAGAAGAGTCGCGCGAGCGCGAATCGTTCATTGCGCGTTTGCTGTCGGGACCGGATGCGGCCCAGCGCGCGAAGAAGCTGGCCGCGCTGACGTCAGGACTGAGTCAGGACGACATCGCAAAGCTGCTCGCACCGGGGGCGAAGCCGATTCCAGAAAACGCAGATCGCTCCGAACAGGCCCGGGTGGAGATCGATACGCTCATCGCCCGCCGCAAGCGAGAGATTCTCGAGCGCGAGTGCTTCGGACTCATCGAGTTCGTGGAGCCGCAGCATGGCTTCGAAGTCGTCGGCGGAATGGACGAGGTCAAGAAGGACCTCAACGTGATCGCGAAGAGCATTCGCGATGGACAAACCTCGCGCGTCCCGATGGGCATCCTGTTCACCGGGCCGATGGGAACGGGGAAGACGTTCGTTGCGGAAGCGTTCGCGCGCGAGTGTGGTCTGACGACGATCAAGCTGAAGAATTTCCGCTCGAAGTGGGTCGGCGCGACCGAGGGAAATCTCGAGAAGATTCTGAGTGTGATTCGCGCGATCGGTCAGGTCGTCGTGATCATCGATGAAGGCGACCGCGCATTCGGAAATACGGACGGCGACGGCGATGGCGGAACGTCGTCACGCGTCATCGCGCGCATCAAGGAGTTCATGTCCGACACGTCGAATCGCGGACGGATTCTCTTCCTCGTGATGACGAACCGGCCCGACAAGCTCGACGTCGATCTCAAGCGCGCCGGCCGGCTCGATCGCAAGATTCCGTTTCTTTATTCACAGACACCGGAGGAAGTGGAAAACGTCGTGCGCGCGCTGGTGAGGAAGAACAAGATCCAGACGGACGTCGACTTCGCGTCAATCCGGGAGTCGTTTGGACAGAAGCTCGTCGGCTACAGCAACGCCGATGTCGAAGCCGTCGTGCTGATGGCACTCGACGACGCCGCTCGCGAAGACATCACCACCGTTGATGCCGCCCGGTTCATCCACGCCGCGGCCGACTACTTTCCGAGTCGCGATACGGAGCTGCTGGAGTACATGGAGTTGCTCGCTGTTTTCGAGGCGTCGAGCCGCCGCCTCCTGCCGCCGAAGTACGCGAACATCACGCCCGAAGCGCTGGATCTCAGGATGCGACAACTGCGGGCGGTCGTCGGGTCGCGCCGCTGAGCCCTTCGATCGTCTGAACCGCGAGCTCCGCCTGTCGCTCACGTTTCTGCGCTTTCTTCACTTTTCCGACCACATCTTCGATCAGCGCAAAGGTGACGTTCGACGGCTGATAGCGATCCGGCGACGATTCGGCGACGTGGCGGCCGAGCGCGCCGAGCGCGGTGTGATACGGAAGCGCCGTCGCGGACTCGCCGCGTGCGATTTCGCTGATGTATCGCGCCACGAGCAGACCGACGGCGGACGATTCGACGTAACCCTCGACGCCGGTGACCTGTCCCGCGAAGAAGACCTTCAGATCGCGTTTCGCCTGGAACGTCGGAGTCAGGTGCTTCGGTCCGTTGATGAACGTGTTGCGATGCATCGATCCGAATCTTGCGAACGCGCAGTTCTCGAGCCCGGGAATCATCTGCAGCACGCGTTTCTGTTCCGGGACCTTCATCTTCGTCTGGAATCCGACGATGTTGAAGAATTCATCGGACAGATCTTCCTTGCGCAGCTGCACGACCGCGTACGGACGCTCGCCGGTCTGCGGATGTTCGAGTCCGACGGGCTTCATCGGCCCGAATCGCAGGGTGTCGACGCCGCGGCTGGCGATCTCCTCGATCGGAAGACAACCCTCGAAGTGCACGGCGTTCTCGAAATCGTGCAGCGGATAGAGCTCGGCACCGAGTAGCGCATTGATAAAACCCTCGTACTGCTCGCGGTTCATCGCCGCATTCAGGTAATCGGTTCCCGATCCTTTTCCGTAGCGCGACTTCCAGTAGAGCTTCGACATGTCGAGGGAGTCAGCGGCGAGGATCGGCGCGATCGCGTCGTAGAAGTACAGGCCGTCACGCCCGAGGAATTCGTTGATCGCGTCGAACAGTGCCGTCGATGTGAGCGGTCCCGTCGCGATCACGAGAAAGTCATGAGCGCCGCGATCGAGCGACGTGACCTCTTCGCGTCGAACCGTGATGCGCGGTTCGCTCGCGATCGCTTCGGTGACCGCGGCGGAGAATCGATCGCGATCGACCGCGAACGCGTCACCGGCCGGTACTCGCGCTTTTTCGCCGCAGCGGATGACCAGCGAGTCGAGCAGCGACATCTCGTGCTTCAAGAGGCCGACTGCGTTCGTGATCGCCGATGACCGGAACGAGTTCGAGCAGACCAGCTCCGCGAGGTTGGAGGTCTGATGGGCCTGGGTCATCTTCGCCGGCCGCATTTCGAAGAGATCGACCGAGTGCCCGGCGCGCGCGAGTTGCCAGGCGCATTCGGAGCCGGCTAAGCCTGCTCCGATGATTTTGATTGTGGCCACGGCCTAGTTGGATTTTTCGTCGACGGCGTATTGCTGCGCGTTCTCGACGCGGATCTCGCCGAATTTCTGTTCGAAGAGCGAGATGTTCTGCGCCAGCGCCTCGAGGAGCTGCTTCGCGTGCAGCGGCGTCATGATCACGCGGCTGTAAACCTTCACGTCGTTGCGGCCCGGCACGATGCGTCCGAGGTCGATGACGAACTCGCTGGGCGAGTGGATGATGTTGGCGAAGTTGACGTACTGACCCTGCGCGGTCTGGTCATCCAGCTCGATGCGGATCGTCTGTGGTGTCGGCGGTTGCTGTGGTTGGTCTGTCATAAGAAAGCTCTGAGCTCGCAGCTCTAAGCTCTCAGGACGAACTGCTTAGAGCTGACAGCTGAGAGCTTAGAGCTTGTTGGTCGGGCAGGCGGGATTTGAACCCGCGACCACCTGAACCCCATTCAGGTACGCTACCAGGCTGCGCTACTGCCCGACTCGGTCGGTGATCCTAGCACGGCGCTAATCTCCTGCGCTCTGCCCTCTGCGCACTGCGCTCTGTTTTACGAGGGCTGCCTTCCCGCCCACAACACCCGGTACTTCGTAATCTCGACGTCCCTGAGCGAAAGCTGGATCGTGATGTCCTCGATCTCGTTCGCTTTGGTCGTGATCTCGTCCCGCACCGCCTGACGTTCCTTGTCCCACGCCTTCTGGACCTGGGCGATGTTCTCGAGGTAATCGACTTCGCGGACCGAGGGCGTGGCTTCCGCGACGGCGGCGGGCCGGCCGCTGGTGATGTTGTAGAGCGTCTGACCCCACGCCACATTCACATCCTGCGCTGCCTGGTCCATCGGCGACTCCTCGGCTTTCACGCGATCGCGCTGTTCGCGCTCCGACTTCTCTCGCAACTGATCGATGCGGCGGCGAAACGTACTCTCCAGCGCCTCGGTCTCTTCGCTCATGCGCCGGTTTGCTTCTTCCGTCAGACGTTTGCGGAACTCATCGCGCGACTCGTTCGCCTCCGAGAACAGCGCGAACGTCGGGTTGTGATAGATGCGAAGGCGCTCGTTTTCGACGAGGAACGTCCGGAACGAATCCTCCGACTCCATCGCGCTTTCCAGCGCAGTTTCCGGCCGGATGCTCGAATTCACCTTGCGCTCGGGATCGGCGATCACGCGCAGGTCGAGTCGGTTCAGATCGACCGGACGCGCCAATTGCCAGAGCACGCGGCCGTCGATGTCTTCGATCGGAGCGACGTACTTGCGAACGACGCTGTGATGCGTTCCGCTTCGTCCTTCGATGTGTGTGATGACGGCTTCCGCGAGGATGAACGGCTTGTATTCACCGTGATCGCCGTGCACATACAACTGCTCGACGTTTCCTGTCGGGCGTCGCGTCGCCCTCGGCCGTCCAAGCGAAGCCGGCGATTCCGCATCCTCGCCGCCCTGCACCGTCATTCCGTGCGCGACGGGTGCGGCATCGAGCACGCGTCCCGGGACTCCCGCGAGCGCGCTCACGATTGCTTCGCGTTTTTCCGGCGGGAAAAGAAAC
>DASVHS010000155.1:0-2803 GCA_036382495.1 Thermoanaerobaculia bacterium
CCGCCGGCGCCCTGGCGCGTCCCGTCGATGAAGGGAAATCGCTTGATCGCCTCGTCGGCGCCGGCGTTCACGTCGTTTGCGGGGCCGCGCAGCGGATCGTTCTGAATCGCCTGCGCGAACTTTTCGCCGTAGCCGGTCGAGCCGCGGTAATCGGTCATGAGCATGACGTAGCCGGGTTTCGCCAGCAGGTGGTAGTTCCAGCGCAGCGAAATCTGATCGCGCCACATGTTCGCGGCGCCGCCGTGGATCAGCACGAACAGCGGGTACTTCCTGTTCGGATCGAAGTTCTCCGGCACGACGATCATGTTGTGGACGCGCATGCCTTCTTTGTTCGTGATCCAGAAGTGCTGCGGCGACTGCCAGTCGAGCGACGCCGCCTTCTCGACGTTGAAATCGGTGAGGTTGCGGCGCGTCTTCGTCGCAGGATCGATGCGCACGACTTCCTGCGGCTCGATCGCGCTGCCCCATCGTCCGACCATGACGAGCGCGGGCGCCTTCGACGCGATCTCGAGATCGGTGTAGACGCCGCGTTCGGGCTCGACCGCGATGCGCGGTGTATCGCCACCGTTTGCCGGGATAACGTAGATTTTCTCGAGTCCTGCGTCCTCCGCGGTGAAGTAGATCGATCGTCCGTCGCCCGTGATCGCGTAACCGCCGACGGATCGATCGAACGGCCATCCGATGATCTCTCTGCGATTCGTCATCGCCGGCCAGTCGTATGCGACGAGCCGGTTGTTGTTGTAGGGGAGCTTGTTGTTCGCGTTGAAGACGGTGTAGAGCGTCTTGCCGTCGGGACTGAACTGCGAGTCGCCGTAGCTGCCGTTGCCGGACGCGATGCGCTCCGGTTCGCCGCCGCCGGCTGCGACGCGATACAAGTCGGTCCCCACCTCTGCGTACGCCGACGTGTTGCGCGCCGTCGTGACCGCGAACACGAGCCACTGACCGTCCGGCGACCATTCCGCGCGGATCGTCTCGCCGCCTTCACCCTGCGCGGTTCCGCTGAAGCCGGGTGATGCGACGAGACGCGTCCCGGCCAGCACATCCTTCGCCTTCGCGCCCTCGGTCAGCGGCTGGACGAACAGGTGGACCTGTTTCTCCGGATCGATCCAGCGATCCCAGTTGCGGATCGGGAAGCCTTCGTAGACGCGGACGTTGTACTTGCGGTCTTTCATGTCCTTCGCCGCTTTCTTGTTCGCGTCTTCATCGGCCGCGCTGCGGAAGACCGAGCTCACGAACATCACGTTGCGTCCGTCGTCGCTGAACTTCGGCGATGACACGCCGGTCGAGACGCTGGTCATGCGTTGCGCTTCGCCGCCGCCGGCGATGTCGAGCACGTACAGCTGATTGACATCATCGCCTTCGCGTTTCGTCGTGAATGCGATGCGCCGGCTGTCCGGCGACCACGTCACATCGCTCTCTGTCGCCTTCGAGAACGTAATCTTTTTTGCCTTCGCGCTGCCGTCGGCGGGAACGATCCAGAGATCGCCCGTCTGGTCCTTCGGATCGTACGAAGGCTCGGTGACGGAGAAGACGACCCATCGGCCGTCGGGGCTGATCACCGGCGCGCCGACGCGTTTCATCAGCCAGAGCGTCTCGTGCGTGACGGGTTGTTTCGCCGCGAGCGCTGCAGCGGCGAGGAGGAGTGCAGCAAGGAAAAGTGTCAGTCGTTTCATCAAAGTCCTATCCTGATCAATCATTTGACTGTGAGTCAGCTATGAAGCAGCGAGCCCGGCGCGATGAAGACAAGGCCGAGCGCGTCGGCGCGATTCTAGCCGCAGCTCGCGAACTCTGGGAGCAGTCACGCGCTCGCGATTTCACCGTCGGCGCAGTTGCCGGGCGCGCGGGCATCGTGAAAGGCACGGTCTACATCTATTTCCCGACGAAGGAGCATCTGCTGCTGGCTGTGTTCGAATGTCTGCTCGACGAGTACGTCGACGAAGTGAACGGCGCGCTCGAGAAGCGGCGAGGGCGATGGTCGGCGGAAGGTGTCGCCGGAGCAATCGCGGCGCCGCTTCAAGAGCATCACGCGCTCCTCCGTCTCCTGCCCATCGTGGGCTCCCTGAACGCGAAGGAAGCGGCCGCGATCGCTTCGCGGTGTCAGACAGAGACGGTGCTCTTGCTCGGTTCGCGAATGCCTGCTCTGGGCCACGATGACGCGTTGAGCTTTCTCATTCGTGCGTACGCACTGCTGGCCGGTTTCGCCGCGATGGCATTTCCCGATCTCGAACGCGAGTTTCGTGAAAGCCTGACCGCGTTGCTTCATGGAATGGAGAAACGAAAATGAATCGTCCGACAGCATTGGTCACCGGAGCCTCGAGCGGCATCGGTCTCGATCTCAGCCGAGTGCTCGCGAAGAATGGATACGACCTCGTCCTCGTGGCGCGCACGGCGTCGAAACTTCAGGATGCGGCGAACGAGCTGCAGAAATCGGGCGTCAGCGCCGGCGTGATCGCATCGGATCTGTCGCGTCCGAGTGCGGCGGCGGAGATCGTCGCGGAACTGACGTTGCGCAACATCGAGATCGAAGTCCTCGTGAACAATGCCGGCTACGGACTGACCGGTCCGTTCGTCGATAACGACCTGCAGCGCGAGGTCGACATGATCCAGGTGAACGTCGTCGCGCTCACGCAACTCACGAAGCTCCTGCTGCGGCCGATGGTCGCGCGAAAACGCGGCCGCATCCTCAACGTCGCTTCGACGGCCGCGTTTCAACCCGGCCCGCTGATGGCGGTCTATTACGCGACGAAGGCCTACGTCCTCTCGTTTTCGGAAGCGATCGCCGAAGAGTTGCGCGACAGCGGAG
>DASVHS010000156.1:0-6075 GCA_036382495.1 Thermoanaerobaculia bacterium
CTGTCGCACCATGGCCCGCCGCACGAGCCAGTGATGCACGAACAGAATGCCAAACGCCAGGACGAAGGTCTGGAAGACGAACGCGGCGATGAACTTCGTCCGCAGTCCCGCCCGGAACAACCCCTGACCCTGCTCGGTGACCAGCATGGAACCGAGACGAGTGTAGCAGGCCCGAGGCCCTGGGCCCTGGGCCCTGGGAGCTGAACGAATCGGTCGCGATGTCCTGATTTTCCTAGGGCCTCGGGCCTAGGGCCTAGGGCCTCGGCAGGGCCTAAGGCCTCGTCAGTACTCTTCCATCACCATCGGAAACTTCCAACGCGCTTCGCGGATTTCGTCGTCGATGATGTCGCGCTCCGGTGCGTCGGCCAGTTGCGGCACGTCCCAGTTCGCGAGCCACATCGGGTTCACGTAGGGCAGCACGGCGAGGTGTTCGAGGCGGTAGGGCAGATTCCGCGCGGCGAATCGCTCGTTGAGCCACGCGACGACATCCTTAGACGTCGGGATCTTCTCGGTCATCGATGGAGAGCTCCTTCATCTTCGCCTGCAGCGTCCGCAGCGAAATCCCCAGGCTCTCCGCCGCCTCGGCCCGCGACGGAAATCGCTGCACGGCGTCGGCGATCTTGATCCGCTCGACGGCATTGGTGGCCCGGTCGATGGCCTCGCCGAGGGATCCGGAGAGGTCGATGGCTTCGCCGAGCGATGTGGGAGCGACGACGGCGGAGATGTGCAGGTCGGCGGGCCGGATCACGCTTCGGTCGCAGAGGATCGCCGCGCGCTCGATGCAGTTCTCGAGCTCGCGGATGTTGCCGGGCCAGTCGTAGGAGCGCAGCAACGCGCGCGCATCGTCGTCGATCTTCAGCTGCGGCTTGTTGAGCTCGCGGGCGAAGCGCTGGACGAAGAAATCGGCGAGCGCGTCGATGTCTTCGCGACGTGCGCGCAGCGGCGGGACGGTGATCGGGAAGACGTTGACGCGGAAGAAGAGGTCCTCGCGGAACCTCCCCTGCTTCACGTCGTCGATCAGCGTGCGATTCGTCGCGCAGATGATCCGGACGTCGACTTCGATCGTCGGGCCGCCGCCGATCCGCTCGAATCGCCGCTCCTGGATCACGCGCAGAAGTTTCGACTGGATCCCGTGACCGAGCTCGCCGATCTCGTCGAGGAAAATCGTTCCCGTGTCGGCGAGCTCGAACTTGCCGAGCTGGCGACTGGTCGCGCCGGTGAACGCGCCCTTCTCGTGTCCGAACAGCTCGTTCTCGATGAGCGTGTCGGGAATCGCCGCGCAGTTGATCGCAACGAACGGCCGGTCGGCGCGCGAGGAGAGCTGATGGATGGCGCGGGCGAAGAGCTCCTTCCCCGTTCCCGATTCGCCCTGCAGCAGCACGGTCGAATCCGTCCCCGCGACTTTCTGAACCGCCTGCGACACCTCGACGATCCGCGGAGAGTCGCCGATGATCGCCGGCAGCCGAAAGCGCTTCTGGAATTCGTCCTTGAGCAGGAGATTTTCCGAACGCATCGCGCGCTCGTCGCGGCACCGGCGCAGAAGCAGCAGCAGGTAATCCATGTCGAGCGGCTTCTGGATGAAGTCGCGCGCGCCGAGTTTCATCGCCTCGACCGCGTTCTCGATCGTGGCGAACGCCGTCATCACGATCACGGGACAGTCGGGATCGGTTTCCTTCGCCTGGCGGAGGACCGTGACGCCGTCAGCGCCCGGCAGACGCAGATCGGTGAGCACGGCGACATAGCGACGCCCTTCCGCGAGCCAGCGGACAGCCTGCGCGCCCGTCGACGCGATCTCGGCCTCGAACCCTTCGGCCTCCACCGTCTCCCGCAGCATGAGACCGAGAGATTCCTTGTCCTCGACGATGAGAAGTCGCTTCATCAGAGTCCAAAGTACGAGCGGATTCTCGTCACCAGCGTCATCTCTTCTTCTTCCACGGACGCGGTCTTCAATTCGTGAAGCCGCAAGCGGCGCTCGGTGACTCTCGACGAAATGACTCTCGTGATTTCGGGGTGGCTCTGAAGGATCGGCTGAAGCGCCGGCTTCGAGATCTCGATTGCCGTGACGTCGGTGAGCGCGACGACGTCGGCAGTGCGCGCTTCGCCGGTGAGCAGCGCCATTTCGCCGAACACACTTCCCGGCCCGAGCTGAGCGACTTCATGACGTCCGGCTTTCGTGTCGTCGGGAAGCCGGACCGAGACGGTTCCCTCGTGCACGATGAACATCGAGTCACCGGCGGTGGCGATCCGTAGAATCGTCTCGCCGCGCGAGTAGAAGCGCACCTGCGCGGCCGCGACGAGCGCGTCCTGCGCGGCTTCGGCGAGCGGAGCAAGGATGTCGACCTGCTCGAGGCGTTGCCGCACGTCTTCGACTTCGAGCTCGTGCTCATCGTGCTGGGGCGCCACGTACTTCTGCACGGAATGGATCGGGTACGGGATCGAGATCCGGTTGCGACGCAACGCATACCAGATCGCTTTCCGGACATCCGCGTCGATGCGATCGCGCGCCGAGTAGTCGCGCGTGTAGTACTTGATCTCGTAGACGACCGCGGATTCCCCGAACGAACCGACGCGGGAGAAACAGGGAATCTCGCGCGAGACGCCGTCGACGTGCGCCGCGGCCTGAGTGAGGATGTTGATGACCGTCGCCGGCGGCACGTTGTAGTCGATTCCGATCGACAACGTGCGCCCATTCACACGATCCCGCGGATAGACCTCGAGCCTTTCTCGTGCCAGAAGCGAGTTCGGAAGGATCACGACGTTGTTGTTGAACGTCCGGACGCGCGTGGCACGCCACGTCACACCTTCGATGACGCCGATGAAATCGCCGGACTTCAACACATCGCCGACGACGAAACTGTCTTCCATGTGCAGGGCGATGCCCGAAAAGAGGTTGCCGAGCGTCTCCTGCAGCGCGAGGCCGAGGATGGCGGCGACCACGGTGCCGGCGGCGAGCCAGCGTGTGAGCGAGAACTCCAGGATCCTCGTCGTCGCCAGCGAGAAGAGGATGAAGTAGACAGCAAGGGCCACAACGTCGCGCAGCAGCCGGGGCGCGGTCATGCGCCGGCGTTGCGACAGGACAAGGTCGAAGATCACCGTATCGAGGAGGCGGACGGCCAGGAAAATCAGCGGGACAAACGCGGCGAACAGCAGCCCGCGAAAGCCCGCGCCGAAGACTTCCTCGACGACGGGATCGAATTGTTTCAGCGCCAGGTAATACAGCCCGAACAGCGCCGCGCTGATGAGCAGCGGATAGAGAATCCGCGACCGCGACTCCTTCATCCCGGCACGCCTCCCCGCCGGCGGCGCGTAATCATGAAGATGTCCTTCACCCCGATCAGGATATGCACCACCCCCACACCCGATATGAACCCTCGGATGAACGGATTATCGGCCCAAAGACCGATCGCGATGTGGGAGTGCAGCAGCGGGTTGAGCGTCCAGATCCGCGTCCAGGGCACGACCGTCAGGAAGAGCCCGGCCTCCACGCAGTAGAGGGCAAAGAACAGGGGGACGGACATTCGCGGAGATTATGTATGAAGAATTTCGAATTTCGAATTTCGAGGTTCGAATTTCGAATGAAGAAGGTCTTCCTCTCAATTCTTCATTCGAACTTCGAACTTCGAAATTCAAAAAAAAGAGCCTCCCGCAGGAGGCTCCGTGTTCACCGCGCTCGTGAAGAACGCCTAGCTCTTGTCCTTGTGCGGCTTTTCCCCGCTCGATGACGAGTGGCTTCCGCTGTCGCGCTTTGCGCCGCTGTCGTGGTTCCCGCTGTCGTGGTGTGCGGGCGGCGGTGGCGGAGCAGATTCGTGCGCCGGCGGGCGTGGGGCCTGGGCGCGCGGCGGCGGGGGCGACGAACGATCGCCGTCGCCGCGGTAGATGCGCGTTCCGCCGATGCCGTCGATCACGCGACGCGGGACGTCGCTGCTGCCGCTGCGCGTGGCACGTGTGCGACCGCTCGGATTTGGTGCGGGTGCCGGAGTCTCGCCGGGGGCCTGCGCCGGAGTTGTGGCTGACGGCCGGTCGCCGCCGTCCACGCCGGCCGGAAACGCGTGGTTCACGCGACCTCGCCAGCTCTGATCCGGAGTGGTCGTGTCGCGATGAACGCGGCCGCTGCCGCTGTCGCGCGGTGCCGGCGCCGGTGCGCTGCTGCCGCCGCCGTTGTTGCGCCAGTCGCCGCCGTCGCCGCGATGAATTCGTCCGTCGTTTCCGCCGGTCGATGGAGTCGGTGTGTTGCCGGAGCCACCCGTGGTCGGCGCGACACCGCCGCGGCCGATCGGGGCGAGACTGCCGCTGCCGATTGGAGCGACGCTGCCGGCGCCGATCGGGGCCACACTGCCGCCGACCGCAGGTGTCCGTCCGGCGACGATGACGCCGTCGACAGGATGAGTGCGGACAAAGCGATCGCGAATGACGGCCGGAAGCTCGTTGTCACGCCGGAAAAACGGCGTCATGTCGGTTGCCGGGACGACCTGTCCGGTTGCGCCGGTCAGTCCGCGACGGTAAATCTCGTTGACGGCGCCGGCCGGGTCGCGCAGATCGCTGCGGCCGAACTTCGCCGGCGATCCGGAGATCATCGCACCCAGATCCGCGGGTCCACGCACCAGGCGGCCGCGAACGATGTCGATGCCGATCGCGGCGCGGTCGATGCGTCCCGAGACGATCGTGTTCGCGTCGACGAACGTCCACGGGCGCAGATCGATCTCGTTCACGCGCACGCGTCCGTAGAAACCGAATCCGAAGTCGAGACCGGCACGCGCGTACGGGCGATACGCCCAGTCGTAGTAAGGACGATAGCAGTCGTACCAGCCGGCAGGCGCCCAGCCGATGTAGCCGGGGCTGTACATCCAGTAGACCCACGCCGGCGAATACGCCGAGCCGGGCAGCCAGAACCACCCGTAGGCCGGATCAAAGCTCCAGCGGCCGTAGTGATAAGGCACCCATCCCCACGGTTCGTAGGAAACCCACGTCAGGCAGCCGGACGGCCCGGTCGACCACTGACCGTTGTAGTAGGGACGCCAGCCGGCGCCGACGAACGGACGCCATCCCCAGCCGAAGCCGCTGATGAACGTCCATGAGCCGTGGTGCGCAAGATCGTCGTCCGAATACGCGAGCGATCGATCGAGGTAACGGCTGTTCGAGTTGCCGAACTTTTCGGAGCGCTGCAGGAACCAGCGCTCGAAGTCGTCAGCGGAAGTTTGCTCGTCGTTGACGAGATCGTAGAGACCACGATCGTCGACTTCAGCGGACTCGCCGGCGCGGACGCGCGACGTCTTCGCCGGCGTGCGCACTTCGATCGAGCCCTGGAACACGGCGAGGTGATCGCGGCCATGCGAGTCACTCTCGACGGAGAACACGGCTTCGCTGCCGGCGAAGTAGCTCGCGCTCGGCGTGTCGAGGCGCAGCGACTCGGTCGCGTCGCTGACGCGATAAATCGCGACTTTGCCGTAGCGCAGTTCGGCGATCGTGTCGTTTCCGTCGGTGTCGTAGCTGTCGAGGATGGAGCGGAAGAGAATCGATGTCGCGCGATCGATGCCGAGAACGTTGCCGTCGGCGAGACGGACTTCCGTGCGTCCGCGGCGGTTCGTGATCACTTCATCGCCGGGGAACACCGGCAGATTCACGCGCGCGTCGATCTCGCGGTTGTTGTCGTCGCCCTGGCGGACAACGGTGCCGCCATCGTCGTAAGAGATGTACGACTCGTTCTTCCCGCGCGCGTGAAGCGGAAGCGTGACGGCAACGGCGAGGATGAACGTCGATACTGCGAGTTTTCTCATGTGAGTCTCTCCCAGAACTGAACAGCCACGGTGCGGGCGATGTGCCACCTACGGATGAGTATTTCTCGTGCAGACTGAATGACTTAGCGGGCAGTCTCGTACGGAGATGTCCTGTTCCGGTGATTCGGCGTCCTCGCAAGTGGCCATATCCGTTAACCGTATAACCGTTAACCGTTAACCGCAGAGCATCTGACCAGGAGAGTAGCCAGCACGGTGGATCAGTTGTACGGGTAACGGTTATACGGTTATACGGTTAACGGTTAACGGTTAACGGTTAACGGTTAACGGTTAACGGTTAACG
>DASVHS010000157.1:0-1783 GCA_036382495.1 Thermoanaerobaculia bacterium
AGGACGACCACGTCGTAGGCGGTCGTCGTGACCTTGCGAATCGCCGTGACGACGTTCAGCGAGGTGTCGACATCGAGCACGTCACGGCGTGCCAGGAGCGACGCCAGACGTGCCGACACCTCGAACGTCGCTGCAAGCAGAACACGCGGGACCACGATCGGAAACCACAAGCAAGTTCGCGACCAGAGTGCATCGAGCGCGCTGGAATGAAACCACGCTCGGGATGACATCGTGTCAGAAACCTTCGAGCAAGTTCGCGACCAGACTCTGCGCAAACTTCTGGGCGATCTCGCTGATGGCTCGCGTCTCCTGGTCGAACGTGTCCGTCGTCTGCAGGTTCACCTGGTAGTTCGCCACGAAACGGTACTGGTCGTTCTTCCACAGCACCTTGTCGTCCTTGCGATGATCGAGCAGCTCGATGTTCGACGTGATCGAGATCTGGTACTGCGTGGCGCGTCCCTGGTCGAATCCGACCGGCGCGAGATTGAACGTGTCCATCGAGCCACGCAGGATGATATCGGCCTGCTTCGGGTCGTTGACGAGCTTCAGCCGTCCGCGCGAGACGAACTCGTCGGCGACCGACTGCGTGACGAGTTGCTCGAGCCCCACGCGCGTCGTGCGGTTGACGAACGTCGGCACGTACAGCGCGTGAATCGTCGGATCGAGGATGCTCCCCGTCCCGACGAGGCTGTAGCCGCAGGACGTCAACACAAGCGCGAGAGCAAGGACCGTGAGATGTTTCATCGCACCACTATATTGACGAGTTTTCCCGGGACATAGATTGTTTTCACGACCTGCTTGCCGGTGAGCCAGGCCTGAACCTTTTCGTTCGATTTCACCGCGGCCATCACGACATCCTCCGCCGGCGGATTCGGGACCTCGATCTGGCCACGCAACTTCCCGTTCACCTGCACCACGATCGTCACGACATCCTCGGCCATCAGCGCGCGGTCCGCGACCGGCCACTTCGACGTGAGGACGAATCCTTTGTTGCCGAGCATTTCCCACAACTCTTCGGTCATGTGCGGTGCCAACGGATGCAGCAGCTGCAGCAGGACAAGGTACGCGTCGCGCGATGGCGCTTCGGCGAGCACGTTCGAGAACTCCATCAGCGCGGAGATCGCGGTGTTGAACTCGAAGCGCTCGAAGCGCCGCGTGACGGCATCGATGGTCTGGTGCATTTTGCGGATGACGCGGTCGGACGGCGCCGCCCCACTGAGAGCCGGTGCCATGTTCCAGACGCGGTTCAGGAAGCGGTACGCGCCGATGACGCCGTCGTCGGACCACGCCGCTTCTTTTTCCGGCGGAGCGATGAACAGCGTGTACACGCGCTCCGTGTCGGCGCCGTAGCGGTCGATCAATTCGTCCGGCGGCACGACGTTGAATCGCGACTTCGACATCTTCCCCACTTCGGGAACGAGCTCCGTCGCGCCGCGATACGGCTTGCCGTCGCGCCACTCGACTTCCGTGAGCTGCACCCAGGCCAGGTTCTGCGACGGATCGCGATAGCCTTCCTTCGTGATCATTCCCTGATTGAACAAACGCCGGAACGGCTCTTCCACAGCCGTCAGGCCGAGGTCGTGGAGGGCGTGACAGATGAAGCGGGCGTAGAGCAGATGGAGGATCGCGTGCTCGATGCCGCCGATGTACTGATCGACGGGCAGCCAGCGATCGACGAGTTTCGAGTCGAAGATTTTCGTCCCATCGCGCGGCGAGATGAATCGCGCGTAGTACCACGATGAGTCGACGAAGGTGTCCATCGTGTCGGTCTCGCGCCTGGCCG
>DASVHS010000158.1:0-16862 GCA_036382495.1 Thermoanaerobaculia bacterium
CCGGTCTGGACTTTCTGCATCTTCACTTTGTCGCCAACCTTCACGAACACGACGCGCTGCAGTTTGTCGCGAAGCTCGCGCTCCTTGCGGCTCTGCTGCGCGGTGTTCGTCACATCGGCACGGTTGTCGCCTGCATCCTTCGCCTTTTCGGCAGCGGACTGCTTCTCCTGCTCTTCCGGAGAGAGCTTGCTGTCGGTCGCACGGACGGTGACGCTCTGAATCGGGACCACGACCGCACTCTTCACTGTCGCGGTCTCGATGTCGGCGGTCGTACTCATCCCCGGCCGCAGCACGACGGGCGGATCGGGTACCGAGATCTTCACGACGAAGTTCGTGACTTCTTCCTGGCTGCCGGCATTTTGCGTCGCGGCCGTCGACGCGATCTCCCGAACGATGCCGCGAATGACTTTGTCCGGATACGCGTCCACGTTGATGCGCGCGCCGTCGCCGACCTTCACGTTGACGACGTCGTTCTCGTTGACGTTCACGACGGCTTCCATGTTGTTGAGGTTCGCGATCTTCATCACTTCGGTGCCGGCGAACTGGCTCGTTCCGACGACGCGCTGCCCGACGCGTGCCGGCAACGTGCTGATCGTTCCGTCATTCGGGGCGACGATCGTCGTCTTCGACAGCAGGTCGCGAATCTGGCGCAGACCGCCTTCGGCCTGCTGCGCCTGGAACATGGATGACTGCACAGCCGCTTTCGCAATGTCGTAATTCGTCTGCGCCGCATTCCGGTCCGCCTCGGACAGGAGGCTCTGCTTGAACAGATTGTTCGCACGCTTGTCGTCGAGGTCGGCTTTCGCGAGCTCCGCCTGATGCTGCACGATCGCCGACCGTGCGGCCGAGAGCGCCGACTGCTGGGCTTCGACCTGCGCCTGATAGCTGTCCGGCTTGATTTTCAAGAGGACGTCGCCGCGGTGGACCGACTGACCTTCCTTCACGGGAATCTCGGTAATCTCGCCCGAGACTTCCGGCGCGATCGGCACCTCGACCTCCGGCTGGATCTTGCCGGTCGCGGTCACGAGTTGCGTGATCGTTTTCTGGAACGCCTTATCGGTTGTGACCGGGATGCCTTTGTCGCGCTTCTGCGAGGCGAATACCGAGCCCAGCACGATGAGCAGGACAACGACGATTCCGATGATGATGAAAAGTTTTTTGCGGGAACGCTTCGGTTCATTCATTCAAGTAACTCACACGAAACCACGGATATGATCGTTTTATGCTGGACCGGAGCTCGAACAACGGCATCCTCACCCTTCGTCTCTCGCACGGAAAGGCCAGTGCGATGGACCTCGAACTCTGTGAAATATTACGAACTGAGATCGAAAGTGTTGCACAAAGTGACGAAGTGAAGGCAATCATCCTCACCGGCACGGGCTCCATCTTCTCCGCGGGCGTCGATCTGCCCCGGATGCTCAATGCAGGCGGCGACTATGTCCAGCGTTTCGTCAACGCGCTCGACGAGGTGCTCCGGGCCCTGTTTCTGTTCCCGCGGCCGATCGTTGCCGCCGTCAACGGACATGCGATCGCCGGCGGGGCGATCATGGCGTGGGCGTGCGATTACCGCCTGATGAGCGGCGGGCGCATCGGCGTCCCGGAGCTGCTCGTCGGTGTGCCGTTCCCGCCGCTCGCGCTGGAAATCGTCCGATTCGCGATTCCGCAACAGCTTCTCCAGCCGATGATCTATTTGAGCCAAACGATCGAAGCCGAGGCGGCGAGGGCGGCGGGGATCGTCGACGAGGTGGTGCCCGCGGAGCAGCTGCTCGACCGCGCCACCGCGGTCGCGACGCAACTGGCCACCATCCCTGCCGAAGCATTCGCGCTCACGAAGCGGCAGCTGCGGGAGCCGTTTGTCGGACAGCGGCCGACCCGCGTGATCAACGAACTGTGGGACGCACCGTCGACGCACAACCGGATCCGCGAGTATCTGGCGAAGACCATCGGGAAGAAATGACATTCGACAGAGCCCTCTCCCGCGTGCGGGAGAGGGTGGCGCGAAGCGCCGGGTGAGGGTGTAATCAAACTCCCCTCATCCGGCCTTCGGCCACCTTCTCCCCGCACGCGGGGAGAAGGCGCTGATAGGATTCGCGGCTATGCGAATTCGCCTATTCGTCCTCACGCTCGCGGTTGCGCTCACCGCCTCCGCGCAAACAAAGTTTCAGTACCCGCAGACGAAGAAAGTCGATCAGAAGGACACATACGCCGGCAGCGTCGTGGTCGCCGATCCCTATCGATGGCTCGAGACCGACGTTCGCGAGTCGGATGAGGTCCGCTCCTGGGTCGACGCCGAGAACAAAGTCACCTTCGGCTATCTCGGCTCGCTTCCCTATCGCGACACGATCCGCAAACGGCTCGCCGACCTGTACAACTACGAGAAGTACACGATCCCGTACAAAAGGGGCGGCCACTACTACTTCAGGAAGAACAACGGACTGCAGAACCAGTCCGTGCTGTACGTGCAGAAGTCGCTGAGCGACACGCCGCGCGTGCTGATCGATCCGAATGCGTGGTCGAAGGACGGCACCGTCGCGCTGACCAGCTACGTCGCGAGCGAGGACGGCCGCTATCTCGCGTACGGCGTCGCCGAAGCGGGATCGGACTGGGTCAGCTGGCACATCATGAACGTCGACAGCGGCAATGTCCTCCCCGACGAGTTGCACTGGATCAAGTTCAACTCACCGGCGTGGACAAAAGACAGCCGCGGATTTTTCTACAGCCGCTTCCCGAAGCCGGAAGGCGCCGCGCTGCAGAGCCTGAACAAGAACGAGCAGGTCTACTACCACGTCGTCGGAAAGGTGCAGAGCGACGACACGCTCGTCTACGAACGGCGCGACCAACCGGAATGGGGTTTCAACAACGATGTGACCGAGGATGGCCGGTATCTCGTGATCACGGTGTCGAAGAGCACCGCCGATCACTACATGATCCTCGTGAAGGACCTGACCGAGCCGTACGGAATGCCGGTCACGCTCATCGACAACTTCGACGCCGAGTACTCACTCGTCGGCAATGACGGACCGCTGTTCTACTTTCAGTCCGACCTCGATGCGCCGCGGCGCAGGCTCATCGCCATCGACATCACCCGGCCGGAGCGCGCGAACTGGCGCGAGATCATCCCGCAGGGCCCCGACGTCATCGTCGGCACCAATTACGTCGGCGGGAACTTCGTCACCGAATATCTCAAAGATGCGCATAGCGAGGTCCGCGTCTACTCGCGCGACGGAAAGCTCGTCCGCACCGTCGACCTCGGACCCATCGGCACGGCGGCCGGTTTCGAAGGACAGAAGAACGACAGCGAGACGTTCTTCTCGTTCGAGAGCTTCACCGTCCCGCCGACCATCTATCGATATGACGTCGTCACGGGCGAGAAGAGCGTCGTCTTCCAGTCGAAGGTGAACTTCGATGCATCGAAGTACGAGGTGAAGCAGGTCTTCTACAACTCGAAAGACGGAACGCGCGTACCGATGTTCATCTCCAGCCGGAAAGGGATCCGGCTCGACGGCAACAATCCGACACTGCTGTACGGATACGGCGGGTTCAACATCTCCGAGCGTCCGCGCTTTTCGCCATCGCGTGTCGTGTGGATGGAGATGGGCGGCGTCTACGCGACCGCGAATCTGCGCGGCGGCGGCGAGTACGGCGAAGAGTGGCATCGCGCCGGTACGAAGCTGCATAAGCAGAACGTGTTCGACGACTTCATCGCCGCAGCCGAATACCTGATCAAGAACAAATACACGCGGCCGCAGAAGCTCGCGATCACCGGCGCGAGCAACGGCGGACTGCTCGTCGGCGCCGCGCTCACGCAGCGGCCGGACCTTTTCGGCGCCGCGCTACCCGCCGTCGGCGTCATGGACATGCTCCGCTTTCAGCGATTCACGGCCGGCCGTTTCTGGACCGACGATTACGGCTCGAGCGACAACGCGGACGAGTTCCGCGCACTGTACGCGTACTCGCCGTATCACAACCTGAAACGCGCGAACTATCCGGCCACGCTCGTCACGACTGCCGATCACGATGACCGCGTCGTGCCCGGACACAGCTTCAAGTTCGCAGCCGCGTTGCAGGAAGATCAGACAGGCGCCGCGCCTGTGCTCATCCGCATCGAGACGCGCGCCGGCCACGGATCGGGCAAACCGATCACGAAGCAGATCGACGAGGTCGCCGACCAGTACGCGTTTCTTGTCGCGAATCTGGGGATGAAAGCACCGAAACCGTGATCGAAGACGGATCGCGGACCGCAGATCGCGGATCGCAGGAGAAAGAAAACCTGCGATCTGCGAACGGCGATCCGCGATCTGACGTCGGTCTGGCCCGCCGGCTCGGCGCGTTCGACGCGACGATGATCGTCATGGGCGGGATCATCGGCTCGGGCATCTTCATCAATCCGTATGTCGTCGCCGGTCATGTCCATACGCCGGCGCTGATCATCGGCGCCTGGGCGGCGGGCGGTGTCATCGCGCTCCTGGGCGCGTTCGTGTACGCGGAGCTCGCGGCGCTGCGACCGGAGGCAGGTGGTCAATATGCGTACCTTCGCGACGCGTACCATCCCGCGGTCGCGTTTCTCTATGGATGGGCGCTGCTGCTCGTCGTCCAGAGCGGCGGGATGGCCGCAGTGGCGGTAACGTTCGCGAAGTACACGATCGAGTTGACGGGCGTGTCGATGCCGGACGCGCTCCTCGCGTCCATCACGCTCATCATCCTCACGATCATCAACATCCTCGGCGTCCGGAGCGGGAGCAACACGCAGTCCGCGCTGATGATCCTGAAGCTGGTCGCTATCGCCATGCTGATCGTGGTTGGTTTTTCTTTTGTAGGGCGGCGGCCGTCCCCGCACGTTGAATCAGACACCGGATGGCTCGCATTCGCTGCCGCGATGACGCCGGTGATGTTCGCGTACGGCGGATGGCAGACCGCGAGCTTCATGTCGGCGGAGCTGAAGCGGCCGCGTCGCGATCTGGCGATCGGATTGCTCGCCGGTGTCGCCGGCGTCATCACCGTCTACATCCTCGTGAACGCCGTGATGCTCCACGTCCTCGGCGCCGCGGGCCTGGCGGCGACGACCACGCCGGCGTCAGCGGTCATGCGCGTCGCGCTCGGCGAACGCGGCGCGAAGTTGATCGCGGTCGGCATCGCCATCTCCACGCTCGGGTTCCTGAGCCAGAGCATGCTCACCGCGCCGCGCGTTTACTACGCGATGGCGACCGACCGCGTGTTCTTCCGCGCGGTCGCGCGCGTGCATCCGGTGACGCGCGTTCCGTACGTCGCGATCGCGCTGCAGGGACTCGTCGCCATCGTAATCACGTTATCGGGCAAGTACGAACAGATCCTGAGTTACGTCGTCGCGGCCGACTTCACGTTTTTCGGATTGACCGGCCTGGCGCTGTTCGTGTTCCGCCATCGCGGCATCACGACTCCCGAGTTCCGCACGCCCGGCCACCCCGTCACCACCGCAGTCTTCACGCTCGCCTGCTGGGCCGTCGTCATCGCGACGATCGTGCGCTCGCCAAAGCAGAGCGCAATCGGACTGGGAATCATCGCCGCAGGTGGAATTGCGTACCCGATCTGGCGGCAGCGCAATTCGGCTAGCGCCCTTCCCACCTCTTGATGATCGCTTCCGCAGCACGATGCTCATCGGCAACTGCGGCAGCTGTTTGTGTTGTCGGTGCGACGTCGGCCGACTGCAATGAGTCGAATAGTGTTTTCAGCGATGCGGCGACGGTGGTCAACGTGTCGGGCCCGTCCTTGGAACGCGGCGACGGGTTTTCGTCGTCTTCTTCAGCAACGCCGGCGATCTCCTCGTACTTTGCGTTGCGCGCTTTCGACTGCAAAGTCCCGAACTCTTCGAGCGACGCGTTGACGCGACGCAGGTCGTCGGCCATCTGCATCGACATCGCGAGTTGCTGCGCGAGTCCTTCCGCCGGCGTCTTCACGCGCGGATCCATGCGCACGACGAGCGGTTGCGTCGACGACGTGCCGCCCGCGGTCAGCTTGACTGTGTATGTGCCGGGCACGACCCACGGTGACGTGTAATCGGGCGGCGTGTTGAATGGAACGGCGTTGATCCCGAACGTCGGGCTCTTCCGCGGCAGCGGTGTGTAATGCAGGTCCCAAACGAGCCGATGCATCCCCGCCTCGCGCGAGAGAACCTGCGGCGGCCGCTGCCAGTACCACGGCCAGTTGCCGACGTCCTTCGGTGAATCGACTTTGTCGTCGCTCGAGTAGCGGCGAACGAGTTTGCCGTTCGCATCGAGAATCTCGAGCGTGACGTTCTGCGCGGACGATGCCAGCACGTAGTCGATCACCGCACCGTCCGGCGGGTTCTGCCCCATCGGCTCGTCCGGCGGGAGCGGCGTGTCAGTGTTCTTGTTCCAGATGGCGCGAGTGGCCAAAGACGGCTTCACGAGACGGACAGGCAGGAGTGCCTGTCCCACATTCAACGCGCGTAGTGGTGCAACGTCGTCGAGTATCCAGAATCCTCGCCCATGCGTCGCGATGGCGAGGTCATCGTCGTGGATCACCAGATCGCGGATCGACGTCGCGGGCATGTCCTGCCGCAGCGACTGCCAGTGATCCCCGTCGTCGAACGAAACAAACACTTCGCGCTCCGATCCGGCGAACAACAACCCTCTGGTCTTCGGATCTTCGCGGACAACGCTGACGATGCCGCCGTTCGGAATCCCGTTCGTGATCTCGTTCCACGACTGCCCGCCGTCGCGCGTTCGCAGGATGTGCGGACGCATGTCGTCGAGACGCAACGTGTTGATTGCCGCGTACGCAGTCTTCGCATCGAAGTGCGACGCTTCGAGCACTGAGACTTTCGCCCACGGCACGAGCTGCGGCGGCGTCACGTTCTTCCAGTTCGCACCGCCGTCGGTCGTCAAGTAAAGGAGACCGTCGTCGGTTCCGGCCCAGATGCGATTGATGTCGAGCGGCGACGGCGCGAGCGCGTACACCACTCCGCGCTGCGTGACTTTCACCTGAGTCGTGCCGATGTACTTGCCGACGTTCGCCGGCACGTCCCACGTCTTGCGCGTAAGGTCGGGACTGATCGCGGTCCACGACTGCCCGCCGTTCGTCGTTTTCCACACGGTGTTCGACGCGAAGAAGAGAACGTGCGGATCGACCGGCGAGAACACGATCGGCTGCGTGCGGATCACGCGATAGCCGCTCTTGCGCAACGCTTTCGGCGAAACGTCGGTAACCTCCGCCGAGCGCCGGTCGTAACGCGTGATCTTGCCGCCGTAAATCAGATCGGGATTGAGCGGATCGGGAACGGCGTATCCATATTCTTCTGCGCCGACCGGGTGCCACTCGCGGACCGTGGTCGCGCCGTCGTCTCCGCGGCTGGCCACGCACGCCGATCCGCTCTCCTGCTGTCCGCCGCACACGCGATAGGGAAACGCGTTGTCGGTCGAGACGTGAAACATCTGCGCGCTCGGCTGGTTGTACCAGGAGCTCCACGTCTGTCCGCCGTTCACGGTGACAATCGCCCCCTGATCCGACGCGATCAAAATCGTGCTCGGATCCCTCGGATTCACCCAGACGCGATGGTAGTCGTCGCCTCCCGGCGCTCCGCGAAATGATGCGAACGTTTTCCCGCCGTCCATCGACTTCCACGTGACGACGTTCGCGACGTAGAGCACGTCCGCGTTCGTCGGATCCGTGCGCACTTCGTTGAAGTCGCCGGGGCGTCCCCAGATCCTCTCGTCATCGTTGACGCGGCGCCACGTTTCGCCCGAGTCATCC
The DNA here is from genome assembly GCA_036382495.1 of Thermoanaerobaculia bacterium. Lineage (GTDB taxonomy): Bacteria > Acidobacteriota > Thermoanaerobaculia > Gp7-AA8 > Gp7-AA8 > DASVHS01. Next base: position 7,750 of record DASVHS010000158.1, read on the forward strand.
GATCGATAGAGACCACCGGCGGATTTCGTGCGGCCGCAGATCGCGTACAGCCGATTCGGGTTCTGCTGCGAGACTTCGAGACCGGCGCGACCGATCGTTTCGTCCGGAGGCAACCCGTTCGTCAACTGCTTCCACGTCGTCCCGCCATCGGTCGACTTGAACACGCCACTCCCCGCGCCGTTGAACGAGCCGTTCTCCCACGGCGCCTGGCGTGCTTCCCACATCGCCGCGTAAATCGTCTGCGGATTCGATGGATCGATGACCACGTCGATGCCGCCGGTGTTCTCGTCCTTGTATAGAACTTTCTCGAACGTCTGGCCGCCGTTCGTCGAGCGGAAAATGCCGCGCTCGGCGTTCGGTCCGTACGGATGCCCGAGGACGGCGACGAAGAGGCGGTTGGGATCGTGAGGATCGACGGCGATCATCGGGATCTGCTGTCCATCGCGCAGGCCGAGGTGCGTCCAGTTCCGGCCGGCGTCGGAGGATTTGTAGATGCCGTCGCCGGTCGAGAGATCGGGACGCTGCAATCCTTCACCGCTGCCAACGTAGATCACGTTCGGATCCGAAAGCGCGACCGCGATCGCGCCGATCGAGCCCGTCGGCTGACTGTCGAAGATGGGCGACCACGTGCGGCCGTAGTCGTTCGTCTTCCAGACGCCGCCGTTGTTCACGCCGATGTAGAACACGTTCGGCTGCGACGGCACGCCGACACCGGCGACCGTGCGGCTTCCGCGGAACGGACCAATCATCCGCCAGCGCAGATCCTGGTACAGCGTCGGGTCGATCTGCGCGAAGGCGACGGTGGCGAAAAACACGAGAAGGGACGCGATACGTTTCGTCATGCGTGGCGAACAATACCGGATTCTGTGTGGGTGCCGGCTTCAGCCGGCACACCGCGGGCTGAAGCCCGCGGCCACACAGAATCAGCGAAGCTTGAAACTCATGGTGAGATGGAAAATCACATCAACGGGCTCGCCGTTCTTCGTCGCCGGCTGAAATTTCCATTGCCTGACCGCGTCGATCGCTGCATCACCGAGTCCCGACAAATCCTGCATCACCACTGCGTCCGTGACCGCGCCGGTCTTGTCGATCAGGACCTCGAGGATCACGATCCCGGTGATCTTCGCCTCGCGTGCCGCCTTCGGGTAAATGGGCTCAACGCGTTTGATGATCACCGGCGCCTTCACATCGCCGCCAATCGGAAGCGCACCCGGCGCGTTCAGATGCTTGACGGACGGGTCCGCCGATTCCCACCCATGGCGCAAAGTGTCGACAACCGCGCCATTTCGCTCGGCTGTGAGCGTCGCTCCGAGAGAATCGAGGAAAAGACGAAGACCGACGGTGAACCTGGTTCCGTCCGTCTCACTCTTCATCTCGACCGAGGCTCCCTGCTTGCTCGTTGCGTGCGCGTTCATGACCTCGGCGTTGGTCGTCAGATCAGTGACCCGCACCTGGAACGCATCCTCTGCTTCAGGTAAGGCGTCAACGGTCACCGTCAGCTCGTAAAGATTCGAACGCGCCGAGAACGATCGCTGCTCCGCCGACACGACCGGGGTGCACACGAAAAGCACAAAGCACAATGCCGCAAGAGCTTTCATCGCTGCCTCCTTACAGATTCTCGTCGAACCACATCACGATCCTTCGCGCGAGATCGCGCTTGTGCCCGGGATCGACAAAACGGTGTCCTTCGTTCGGATACACGACCAGTTTTGTCTTGACTCCGAGCGTGCGCAGCGCGTGCCAGAACTCGAATGATTGCGGCGCGGGGACTTCCCCGTCGCGATCGCCGACGACGACGAGGGTCGGCGTCTTCACGTTCTTGATGAACTCGATCGGCGAGCTGCGCCGATAGATGTACGGATCGTCGTAGACCGAGGCGCCGAAGAACGGGATCATCCATTGATCGATGGAGTTCTGGCCGTAGTAACTCTGCCAGTTCGACAGGCCCGCGCCCGACACGGCCGCTTTGAAGCGCTGCGTCTGCGTGACCGCCCACATCGTCATGTAGCCGCCGTAGCTCCAACCCCAGATCCCGACGCGATCTTTATCGATCGGCGCCGCGGCGACTGCAGCGTCGACGCCGCGGACGATGTCGCGGAGATCGCCGTAGCCGAAGTCCTTCACGTTCGCCTGCGTGAACGCCTCGCCCTGGCCGTAGCTGCCGCGCGGATTCGGCAGCAGCACGACGTAACCGTTCGCGACGAGCCCCGCGAGATTGAGTTGCGGCCATTGCGAAATCGCGCCGCTCGATGGTCCACCATGCACCTGCACGACGAGCGGCATCTTGTCCTTCATCTCCTTCGGAAACAGCAGCCACCCCTGCACGCGATAGCCGTCGCTCGTCCAGTTCACGTTCTGCGAGCGGCCCCACATCGGCTGCACGCCGTCGTTCGCATGCGTCACCGGCTTCCACGATCCGATCGCACCCGAGACGACTTCGGGCGGGCGCTGGAAGTTCTCGCTGATCGCCGCGGTCGTTACGCCGTCGCGCGCGATGGAAACGCCCACGAGGCTCGCGTTCGTGATTTTTCCTTCGCCGCTCCAGAGCTCCTTCATCGTTCCCGATGGAGACAGCGTCGCGAATCCCGACAGTCCGCTGTTGTTCTCGCCGACGAGAATGCGCTCGGCGTCGAGCCATTCGATCGTCGTCGCGCTCGCGCGCCAGCCGGGCGTGAGATTCGTCGTAGTGCCACCGCCGGCGGACATGAGGAAGACATCGCCGCCGGTCGATCCCTCATCGCTCATCAGTCCTTCGATGAACGCGATCGACTTGCCGTCCGGCGACCAGCGCGGGTTGGCCACCTGCAGCGCCGGCTTGTAAATCGCGCGCCCTTTGATGTCACCGCGATCGAACCGCCACAGCCCGCCCACCCAATAGTTGTCGTCGCCCGATCCCATCGCCGCCTCGGCCACAAAGCTGCGGGAGTCGGGAGACCAGTCGTAGTCGTAGATGTACATGTCCGCGGGGGTCGCGAATGCGATTGTCTTCGTCGCGGGATCGGCGATCGCGATCCGCTGCTCTTCGACCTGCATCTCGATGTCGCCCGACGGCGGTGTCATCGCTTCGAGCGCGCCGCCTTTACGCGACGCGTTCTCGATCATCAGCACCGCGATCGACTTTCCATCCGGTGACCACTTCGGCATCGCGAACGCCCCGTTACCGGTCGTCAAAGCGCGAACGTTCCCGCCGTCGCGCGATGCGACGTACAGCTGATCGGTCACGAACGCGATCCGTGTGCTGTCCGGCGACCACGCCACGGCGGATGCCTCTTCTGTTTTCTTCGCGACGACCGGAGAGGCGCCTGTCGATCCATTCAGCGGCTGCACGTAGACGCCGGTCTCTTTTGTCTTCTCGCCATTCGCGCCGCGCACCACCTTCACATACGCGACGCGCGAGCCGTCGGGCGAGATCGCGACCTGCTCGAACGTCTGCACGCGCAGCAGCGTCGCGATCGTCTGATCGATGACGGCATCGCGCGATGGACTGGCGCCGAGGACTTCAGCCACCACGAAAAGAAGAAGAAAGGCGAATCGTTTGTGCATGCGCCGATTATGTTCGAGTTGTACACTCGGCTCATATGAAACCAGTGGTGAAGGGCCTGCTGATCGGGTGCGGGGCGCTTCTCGTCGTCGGCGTCGCCGTCGTCGCGTGTGTTGTCTGGTGGGTGAACGCAAACAAGGATCGCCTCATGGCGCAGGGTAAGACCGTCCAGGCTGAGGGATCGAACTTCGGCAAAGACGTCGCCGAGCCGCGTTGTGTCGATGAGGCGCTGGCGCGACACCTGAAGGATTCGGGACTCACCGGCACGATCCGCAGCAGCCTCTGGCTCGATGCCTGTCTGAAGACGAGCGCGTTCAGCGAAGGCTTCTGCGACGGAGTTCCGGCGGACGACGAGATCACGCGCAGCGCGGTCTGGCGCAATGAGCAATGCAGCAAGCGCGGCTTCGCCGGCGGGCAATGCGGAAACGTTCTCGCGCTGGTGCAGAAGTACTGCTACAGCGACGTGCGTGCGAAAAAGAAATCCTGAGTCAATCGAAGACGAGCTCGCGCGACTGCTGCCGTTCCGCAACGGGCATTTTCGATACGAGTCCGGTCATCACTCGGACAAATGGCTCGATCTCGAGACATTGTTTCTCGATCCGGAGCGGGTCAAGCCTCTCGCGGACGCCCTTGCCGATCGAATCGCGAAGTACGACATCGACGCGGTCTGCGGTCCGCTCGTCGAAGGGGCGTTCGTCGCAATGATGGTCGCGTCGAGGCTGCACGTGCCGTTCACGTACGCCGAACGCATCGAGCCGCAACGCGAAATGTTGTACGGCGTTCAGTATCGATTGCCGCGAACGCTGCGCGACGTCGTTCGCGGGAAACGCATGGCGATCGTCAACGACGTCACGAGCGCTGGTTCTGCAGTACGCGGCACGTACGCCGATCTTCTCGACTGCGGCGCGACGCCCGTCGTCATCGCAACACTGGCGCTTCTCGGCGACGCCACACGCCAGTTCGCTGCTGACAACAACATCCCTCTCGAAACCCTTGGATCGTTTCCGAATCAGATCTGGAGGCCGGACGAATGTCCGCTCTGCGCACGCGGAGTGCATTGATCAGGTCCGATGAGGCGACGCAAGAGACAGCCATACCGTTTCGGCTGGAAGGACGCGACGATCGCGATCCTCCTTCTTTTTCTCTGGACAACAAATCGCCGGCGGCGCAAACCGAGTTTCGACCTCGCCGATCGCAACGGCGTCGACGCGATGCTCCCCACCCTCGTCGGGCTCACCGAGGGCGCGATCGACCCGGGCAATCGCGTGGAAATCGTGCAGAACGGCGCTTATTTCGATCACCTCCTGCGCGACATCGCCGATGCGAAGACCTCGATCCACATCGAGACGTACATCTGGTGGACCGGCGACATCTGCATCGAAGTCGCGAACGCACTCGCGGAAAGCGCGCGGCGCGGTGTCGAGGTCCGGCTGATGATCGATTACTCCGGTGCGTCGCGCATGGACCAGAAGCTGGTCCGTTCCATGCGCGAGGCCGGCTGCCAGGTCCGTCCGTTTCATCCGCTTCGAATCAGCAACATCGGGCGCATGAACAACCGCACCCATCGCAAGATCGCCATCTTCGACGGACGCATCGGCTACGCCGGCGGCCACGGCATCGCCGAGCAATGGACCGGCAACGCGCAGGATCGCGATCACTGGCGCGACACGTTCGTGCGGATGCAAGGACCGGTCGTCAACACGCTGCAGGGAGTGTTCTGCGAAAACTGGATCGAAGAGACCGGCCACGTTCCCGCCGGCGAGAAATACTTTCCGAAACTCGAACCGATGGGCAAGACCGACGCGCACGTCGCGTTCACGTCACCGCGCGGGAGCATCTCCGCCGTCCAGTTGCTCTACTACCTCGCCATCGCGTCGGCCGAAAAAGAGTTGCTCATTCAGAATCCGTACTTTCTGCCGCACGACGACGCGATCGACGAGCTGGAAGAAGCGGTGAAGCGCGGCGTCGACGTGCGCATCATGCTTCCATCCGCCGACGTCATCGACACGCCGATCGTGCAGCACGCCAGCCATCATCACTTCGGCGACATGCTCGAGAACGGCGTGCGCATCTTCGAATACAAACGCACGCTCATCCATCAGAAAATCATCATCGTCGACGGGAAGTGGTCGTGCGTCGGCTCGACCAATTTCGACGACCGATCATTCGAGCTCAACGATGAAGTGAGCTGCGGCTTCACCGACCCCGACATCGCGCGCCAGCTGCGCGAAGCGTTCTTCGACGACATGCGATTCTGCGAAGAGGTGCACTTCGAGGAGTGGAAGAAACGGGGGATTCGGCACAAGCTGTTGGATGGCGCAGCGTTTCTGGTGCGGCGAGAGCTTTGATCACGGAAAGCGGAATTTCGAAATTCGAAATTCGAAATTCAGATTTCTTTCAAATCTCTCAGGATTAGCGTGTACTCCTCCGCATGCGGTACTCGCTCCAGTAACCCAAACTCTTTCCGCGTCACGAGCCGCACATCGTCGACTTCTTCCGGCTGCAGGCGCAGCGATGACAGATCAACTTCGCGGCGCACGACGAAGATCTCGTGGATCTCGTTGTCGATGTACGTGCCGCCGTTGAGCACGGAATGCTCGCGCAGCGTCGCGACGTGCTTCAGCTCATCGGACTCGAGCGCGATCCCGAGCTCTTCCTCGGCCTCGCGGATCGCTGCGTCGATCGCCGACTCGCCCGCCGAGATGTGTCCCGCGCACGAGACGTCCCACAAACCAGGATTGTTCTCCTTCACCGCGGCGCGGCGCTGCACGAGGATGCGATCGTCCGGCGTGATGATCCAGACGTGCACGGAGCGATGCAGGTCGCCGTCGCGATGAATGTGCGGCTTCGGCTTCGTTCGCCCGGTCGACGAGCCGTCGGCATCGAGCACATCGATCATCTCCACGGTGAAATGATAACAACCGCGGGCTGAAGCCCGCGGCCACACAGAAGCCTGTCTATGCGATCACGCCGTTGACAACTTACAAAGCCGATGTGTTCGGCACGACGACGGCCATTCAGAACGATTAGTGAGCCGGCGCGACTGAAACCGGCGGCGGCGGTGGCGCGGGAGTGATCTCGAACTCGGCCATCACGTTGCGTGCGATCGCCGGGATGAGTTTCACGTCGGCGGCCTGGCCGCGTGTGAAGATCGCCAGCACGAGCTTCCGTCCGTCGGCGAGCTCGATGTAGACGACGTCGTGGCGGACCTCGCTCGTCCAGCCAGCTTTCGAAAACAGTTTCGCGTCGACCGGCACCGCTTCGCCGATGAACTCCTTCACCTGATTCTCGTCGGTGCGCAACGGATTCAGCGGACGTGCGAGGAACTCGAGCATCAGATCGGCTTCCGGCGCGCGGCGGCGCGCGATCCACGTCATCAGCGACGCGGTTGCGTTTGATGTCAGGCGATTGCGATTCTCGCGATTCGGTCCGAGGACCTGGCGGTCGCGGCCGTAGGGGCCGAAGCTCCAGGGCTTGCACATCGCGCTGATGTCGTAGCCCAGGCGGGTGAAGTCGTTGTTGACGGTGCGGCGCTGGTCGATGAAGTGCTGCAGGTCGCGCGGCGCGAGATCAGGGCCGGGCTCGGTGTTCGCGAGGACGTCGACGATGTATGCGGTGGCGTCGTTGTCGGACACGCCGATCATCTCGCGCATCGCGCGCGGGACGTCGGGCGTGTCGAACTTCTTCTGCAGGAACGTGTCGGTCATGAAGAAGATCTTGATCACCGACGCGGGGTAGAACGGCGCGTCGCCGTGGTAGTCGCCGCGCGCGAGGATCGCCGGTTTCGTCAGGTCGACGAGCGTGATCGCCAGGTCCTCGTCCTTCATCGCCGGAAACTGTTTCAGCGACGTCGCAGCGGCACGGTGGAGTTTCGTTTCGATTGACGGGTCGACGGAGATCTGTTTGAACTCGCGGAAGTCGGCGCGCAGCGACGTCGTGACGAGCGCGGCCGCAACGATGAGTTTGAATCGCATAGTACGCGCGATTCTACGTGAGAGAATCCGCGCGCGAATGTACAACCTGGCCAAATTCACCTATCGGGAGATGATGGATTTCCGCGCCACGATCCGCGAGATGTTCACGGATGCGGAGCCGGAGACGGCCGCCGCCGGCGCCGAAAAAATCGTCCGCTTTCTCTTCGAAAACCTCGGCGACGAGAACGGGCAGCCGGCGTGTGCGCTCGTGCGGACGTTCAAGACGCATCGTTACGAGGCGCTGGATGTGGAGTTGCGCGACTTCGCCCGGAAGATCGAACCGAACGCGGACAGGATCCGCGATCTCCGCTGTCTCGTGCTGCTGGCGACGGCCGGCGAGGAGCCTGCGTGGAACTCGCGCCATGAGTCGCGCGGCCACAAGTGCATTCCCCTCGTCAGCGAGAAGATGGTCGAAGAGGCGCCGATGATCGCGCAACTGATCAAGCAGATCGGGCTGAAGATCTCGATAGTGCTGCGACCCGATCCGGGATTGATGCTCGGTCGGGAGCACGCGTCGTACAACGTCTTCTACGTCCCCGATGCGAACGGCAGCCCGTACATCGTGGCGCAGGAAGACTTCGTCCGGCGCTACAGAATCGAGTCGGTGATCGGCTTCGGCGGCCTGGCCGGCGCCGGCGATCTGCTGGCGACGATCCTCTTCACGAAGGTCCGCATCCCGCCCGACGTCGCCGAGCTGTTCAAAGTGATCGGGCTGAATGCGCGGATCGCGATGTTGCCGTTGTTGCGGAAGCCGTTGTTCGCGTAGCGAATTGGTCTTTCAGGCGCAGGCGTTGCGATAGACCACAACGAGTCCAGTCCGGGTTTAACAAGCCAAGCCTGCATCCTCAACGAGTTACGTCGTTCGGTCCCCGCTCGCGCTCGCCGCTCGACTGTCACTAGCCCCAGAAATCCGCAGCCCTCAGAGGACAGAGATCGAGCTCCTCGGGCGCGTACGAAATACGAGAAAAGGAAATAGTAAAAAAATGTTTGGTCTATGAAAGTCCCTAACGTTCTCGTCGTCGACGACGACGATTCGACCCGCAGCCTCCTGCTGATCGTGCTGAAGCAGGCGGGCTTCGCTGCGGATACAGCGGCAAGCGGGCGCGAGGCGCTCGCGCGTCTCGAGACGACCAATTACAGCGCTGTGATCCTCGATGTCGTGTTGCCTGACATCAGTGGAATGGAAGTGATGCGCGAGATGGAATCGAGAGGGCGTCATACGAAATGCGTCGTGCTGATGTCGGCCGGAACCGAGTCGATCCTTGATCACGCTCCTCCCGCTCTCATCCACACGAAGCTCCGCAAACCATTCAACATCAACGAGGTCGTGGCGGCGGTGCGCGGATGTGTTGAAAGCCACGACACCGGAGACACGCCTTTCAACAACTACCCGGACAAGGGGGACAACAAGTAATCGCCGGTACTAACGGGCTTCAACAGTCGGCACCGGTGCAGAGCCTCGCTCAAAATATTCGGTCGTTTGGGCGAGGATGATGCCGAATTTCCGGATGACGACGCGGTTGAGCATCGTCTGCCCGTCGCCGAGGAGGTACATCCAGTGCTCCATGCGAACGCGGCTGAAGATGTTTCGCGGACGT